>JAMCVT010000096.1 GCA_023475565.1 Actinomycetota bacterium | reverse complement strand
CGAAGTCCTTGCCCAGTCCGGCATTTTCAGCCGCTTCTTCCAGCAAGGGGCGAATCTCCTCCTTCAGAGCCTTGGGTATCCACACCAGGCGGCCCAGGCCTCCGTCGGCGGTCACGAACTTGCGGGAACCCAGGTAGGATTTACCTAAGCCCATAAATCCGGGCATCTGGGCACCGGCACCGATGGTGCCGGCCAGGGTGGAGAAGGTCATTCCAGAGGGGGTCATGCCGCCGTGCTCGCGGTTGACCACCATGAAGCCGTTGCACTCGGGGACCATGGCCAGTATGCACTCGAAGCAGCCGCAGGAGGTCATGGGGTATTCCATGATGGTGTAGAAGTTAACATTGGTGATGTTCCTCTGCGAGTTGTTGAAACAGAACTCGTTGAAGGACTCCCACTGTCCCTTGACGCCGTCTATCTCGCCCTGCTTTGGAATGGGCTGGTTCGCGCCGTGCGGGTTGATTTCAAAGGCCGCCTTGGCATCCAGCCAGCTCACCGCGCCGCACAGGCCGACCCGCTCGGGGGCCACCACGCAGACGTGGGTGGGGGCGAAGGACTGACACAGGGTGCAGGAGTAGAATGTATCCACTTTCTCGTCCTGCAGCTCCTTGAGGCGGTCGTCCCTCTTCTGGTAGTAGCTGCGGGCAACATCCCGCATTTCAAGCACTTTTTTCTCATCGGTGTAAAGAGTAATCTGAACCCTGTCCACAATGGCGGAGAATTCAGTCTTGAACTTGGCATAAAGGATCTTGCCTATATCTTTCATGCGGAAGCCCTTGCCATAGGCATCATTGGATATACGAACCCAGTTGATGTCCCTCTGAGCCACGTGCCACAGGCCTTCGCCGTAGTTGGTGAAGTAGTGGATGCGGCGCTCCAGCACCGGCTCAAAGTCTTCCTGCATCTTGCGGCCGTATACATCTACAACAATACCAATGGGCAGCCTGCTGCCGGGCTCGATACCGTCGATGTCCGGCCCCACCAGCTCAACCTTGCCGTCCTCGATTTCATCCTCTCCCACCATGCGCACCAGCTCAAAGCCGGGAGTCTTTTGTCCGCCAAATTCCACGAACATGTCCTTCTTGCGGATGGACTCGCCCTCAAAGGCCGGGCCCACGGTAATGGGCACGTCGATGTCGATGGCGGTGATTTTAATGCCGCGGACCTCCAGGCAAGTCTGGACTATTTTGTCGTAATCAGGCTGGGATACGAACCAGTCCTTGATCTGCTTGTCCTCGGGAAGCTCCTGGTCGGTGATGACCGGGAAGCCCACGTTGATGGCGCCCATGCAGGCGGCATCTTTAACCATGTCATGCTCACCCAGGTACAGAATGAAGGCCAGCACCCGGCGCTGCTGGTAATCACGCTGGGCGTCATAGTCTCCGGGCTTGATGCCGCCGAACATCATGCCGGCCCTGAGGGCAAAGTTGGCCGCGTGCACCACCTGGGTGAAGTTGCCCATGGGGAAGGCAATGTAGTCAACGCCTAATTTTACATTCTCTTCCAGCAACTGCTCGATGATCTCATCGCACAGGAAGAGCATGAGGCCCTTGGCCATGAAGCTGTCCACCAGTTTCTTGGCGGCCTTGCTGTCTTTGGCGCGGCCCACTATAACAGCCTCTCCGGGGATGGTCCAGTCCACCAGCTTGGTGCCGTACATACGGACCACCGGGTCTCCGATGAATCCGGTCCAGGGAGGGGTGTGCAGCGGATTTTCAGGGGTGTTGCGCAGGTAGCGCACCGCCTCAATTATTTCTGCAGCGTACCAGGTGGCCTCGCCACCCTTGCGGGAGTTTTTAAAATCCCTGTAGTCTTCCTTCACTGCAGCCCTCATACGGTTCAGTATGGGCACCAGGTCTCCCAGTGTCTTGGTTTCCTCGCCGCTGAGGCAGCGGATTACGGGTAGATGGTAAGCAGTATCAGGGTACGCAACCGGCTGGTCCGCGCCGAAATCGCGAATAGCCTGACTCAACAGTATTTCCGCATAACTCAAAGCGGTAATTGTACCATTATATGCAGATTTAAAAAGCGCCTTGGGCTCTTTACCCGGTTCTACAACGCCTTCAAAGATCTGATCGAAGTTTATCTGCTCAGACAATATGGTCTCCTCCTTTCAAACTGAAGAATTAGTAACCCTGGCACAGGGCGGCTTCTTGGTCCTCTGCGGTTTTCCTGTGGATACCCATTTTCCAGGTGCGGTATTCCAGCGCGCTGAGCATCTTCTTGGCTGCCACGGCGGGATCCATTTCCAGAATCAAATATCCTCCGAAAACATCGCCGGCAACCTGAGTGACTATGGAGTAAATCAGGTCACTGCCTTCCACCGGAGGCATTCCGCCCACGTGCACAGGCATGCCCATGGCCAGACACCAGACGCCGATGGAGACGGCCTTGCCGCTCATGGCCTCGGGAGCCGAGGCTACCCAGGGAACCTTCGGTGTGTCCACACCCAGCTCGTTGGCCATATCCATTAAGAGGTCCGAGCAGCGGGTGTTGTCCACGCAGGAACCCATGTGGAATATGGGGGGCAGAGGAGTACTCAGGCTGGATTTCTCGCTGAGCCTGCCCAGGAACTTCTTCAGGCCGGGGCCGGCTTTTTCCATAGCCTCGGGGGAAAGGAGGCCCATCTTGGCACAGCCCTGCATTACACAGCCGGTGCCTATTACAAACACATCATTTTTGATCATCTCTTCAGCAATAGTCAGGTGGCTGTCGTCCTGGGGCCGCTTCAGGTTGTTGCAGCCGGCCAGCAACGCCACACCCTTTATTTCCCCGGCCAGAATGGCATCGGTCAGGGCCTTGACAGGCTTCTCGGGGCTCACCGAGCTGAACAGGTCATAAAGTGCCTCCAGGCTCCAGCCTGCCACAACCTTGTTGACCACTTTAGGAATGAACACTTTCTTCGGGTCTCTCAGCTTGTAAGCATCTATAGCCAGGCGAACAGCACTTTTGGCGTTGTCCAGGGCCTTGGATGTCTGGAAATCGATATGGTACGATCCCGGGATTTTGGCAATGGGCGAGGTGGTGATAATCCTGGTGTGGAAGCACTCAGCCGCAGTGCGGACAGAAGGCATAATGCACTGCACATCCACTACCATGGCGTCAATGGCCCCGGTGGCGATGGCGTATTCCTGGGAAGCATAAGAAGTTACCAGGGGAACGCCGTGGCGCATGAGCACCTCGTTACCGGTGCAGCATATGCCCATCAGCTTTATGCCCTTGGCTCCGACGGCCTTTGCCTCTCCTTCCAGTTCCTTGGCAGCCCGCACGATGATTTCAGAGAGAATGGGGTTGTGACCGTGCAGAACAACGTTTACACTATCGGGATCGATTACACCAAGGTTGGCCTCACTGACCACCGGTTTAGGTGTCCCGAATATAATGTCGGACAAATCTGTGCCTACGTGCATTCCCACGTAGTCGCCCAGGGCTACCCGGACGGCAGCGAATATAATGTTGACCGGGTCGTTATCCATGCCCACATGGGCCTGGGTGACCAGTTCTGATATAACATTGTATATACCGCTGGGCATTACATCGTGGGTGCGGAATTTATCAATGCGTCCCTTGGTGGCGGTGGTGTTTACCCAGGTTGACTCGCCAAATCCCTTCAGGCGGCTGTATTCTTCCAGTGCGGCCTTGGCCACATCATGGGCTATTTCCATATCTGTGCGTCCCTCGGTGGCAACGCCTATTCTTTTGGCCACCTTGTAAAGCTTGGCCGGGTCCTCAATGCCATAGTCCGGGGCGTGGCCCTCGGAGGCCTCGTAAAGGGTATGGGCCATGTGGCTGGCGTGCTCGCTGTGGGAAGCCGCGCCGGTGAGAAGCATGAGGCCGGTGCTGCGGGCTGCGATTGTCCAGTGTGAGGCACCGCATATACCCTTGCTCCCGGGACCCTCGTCGGCTTTTATGCGGCAGGGGCCCGCCATGCAGAAGCGGCAGCAGATACCTTTATAGCCGAATTGACACTGTGGCTGCTGGGCCACCGTCCGGTCAAAGGCTGTAATCATGCCCCGCTCCTTGGCGATGTCTATCATCTCAAGGACGCCGGGGTCAACTGTGCGTTTAACAGACTTCGGATCGACAACCCTGGGCGCCGCCGAAGGCCTGCAGGTATGACTGGGATCACTAAACCTTGGCATTTTTTAACCTCCTTAAGTAGAAAATTCAAAAACCTAACCGGTCAAATATTCAGACGGTTAATATTCCTCTGCAACCGCCTTTTAGAAACCTGACCCCCCTCCCATTCTCCGCTTAAAAACCACCTACCTCTCCCAGAATCTTTTCCCGGACATCCCTCATCCCTTCCAGCAAATCAACCGCCGCCTTCGGAGACTCGGGGTCCATGGAGTTTTCCCATATGTCATTGTTAAAACTGATAAAACCCAGCACCTCTCCGGGCTGGAAACTTTTATCTATAAATTCTCTTTCTTTTTCAGAACGTATTTTGTTGCCCACTATCCGGATACGTTCTATACCCAGTTCGGAGGCCATCTTTTTCACATTGATGGCTGTATTGACGCTGTTGCGGCTGGGCTCCACCACCACCAGCATCATATCCACACCCCTGGCAGTACCCCGGGACAAGTGCTCTATACCTGCCCCCATGTCCATTATGACGGCCTCATTCTTATCCAGCAGAAGCAAAGACACCAAAGCCTGCAGAAAGGTGTTTTCCCTGCAGTAGCACTGGGACCCTCCCTTTTTTATATCCCCCATGCGCATGAATATGATATTCCCGTGCCTGTGGCTGAATTCTTCAAGCACGCTGTCGTCAATGGTGGGATTAAGCGTATAAAAGGCCCCGCCCCCGCTCACCGATCTTATCTGTTCACCCATCTCCACCACCGGCTTAATACCGGCATACATTTTGGCGGGGATGCCTATTGCCGCCGCAAGGCAGGCATCAGGATCCCCGTCAATTGCATAAACGGTTTGATGCGTTTCCGAAAATGATTTGATCAGGGCCGAGGCAATTGTTGTCTTGCCAACTCCGCCTTTTCCTGAAACAGCTATTTTCACGTATATCACCCCGATTTGTATTATATTAGTTGTTACGAATGCTGCGGCCGTGAAAAAAGCAAAAAGATGGACAAAGTCTACCTTTCTACAAGTAAGAGAAAAATTCCTCCTCTTTATTGTTCCTTGCGTTTATAAAATTTTGATACAAGAATTCGACACAGAAAAAAGAAAACCCTTTTACCAAAAAAATTATTTTGAACCTATGGCAAATAAGGTTCAAAATAATTTAAATAACTACTAACTTTTTTTAAATTTTAGTACAAACACCGGGGGCATCAGGTAAAGAAAAGGTATCTTTTTTTAAGTATCCTGTATTCTACCACCAGTGCCGCTATAAATAGAATACTCCCAAGTATGCCGGTAATTTTCATTATTGCAATCAATGTGCCAAGATGTTTTATTTTACTGTCCCTCTGGGCTATCTGATCCTCTATAGACTGTTTGTCCCTGGAAAGCCTGGCCTTTTCCTCCTGAACCATTAATTTTTCATTTTCAAGCCTGGCCATTTCTTCTATCATATCCGCGTAGGCCTGGCTCAAATCATTTATCCTTTTCTGCCGCATGAAACTTTCTGCCCTGTCCGGCCCGGTACTTAAGGCATTCCACATAACCAGCCCCTTTGCGTCAGGCATATTAATGCCGTACAGGTATCCCAGTGTCGGGGCCAGGTCCTTAAGACACACCGGGGGAAGTTTGGTCCCGGTAAGAAAATCTTTTCCTTTTACAACTAAAGGAGGCTTTCCGGTGGTTCCTGTCACTGCCAGCAGGCTTTCTTCATACACTCCGTCTATATGAAGCTGCTTGAAAAGCCTCCCCACCTCGTTATCGGCCGCGGTCACCGACTCCAGGTAGGCCCTGGAGGTTATTCCGGTCAGAGCCTTCTCCTTTCCGGGGCCGGACAGAACAACCACCGTTAAAAATGGTTTTTTGCTTCTTATTACCTCGACCGCCCTGTCCACCACTTCACCATCGTTTTTGAAAGGCCCTGTATACTTTTGGCTGATTCCCTCTGTGGCCCTTGTAAACTGGCCCGTCCCATCTATGAGCGCAGTTTTTATACCTTTCTTTTCCATGCCGGTCAGCAGGGTGCCCCCCGGGTGAAATTCCGCACTGCTTTCCCCGGACAGGTCAGTGCCGCACAGCAGCGAATAGAACCTCGACTCCGGGCTGTCAGGAGGCATCACACTTACCCTTTCGGCCATAATGCCGGCCAGGCCAAGCCCGTTAATATTTGGTGCCAGTCCGGCGCTTACAGAATCAGCCTGCAATCCATCGATAACTATTATGATCATCTGCCGGGTCACCGGAGGCGGGTCAGGCTTTTGTTCACCCGTCCCCTGGGGCTGAGCCGCGGCCTCCGCAGTCAGGCCGAATACCAGAACCAGCAGCAGCACAATTCTTTTTATTTCCTTCACGAAAGCCATATGCATGACCTCCCCATTATTTACTATTAATACTATAATGTTGAGGTCCTTCATTTATTACCATTTTTATCTTTAATTTATTTTTAATGTATATAAATGCGCAGCTTCCGGTAATAATAGTACCACTCCGCTTTGGTGAGTTCTATCTCTCCCCGTCCAGCCAATAAGCTGGACATTTTTTTGTTTCTTGCCATGGCCATTTGGTTCTGGTATAATATTTTTTGCGGCTTGTGGGTTACCTAACGGGATGTAGCGCAGTTTGGCTAGCGCGCCTGCCTTGGGAGCAGGAGGCCGGGGGTTCAAATCCCTCCATCCCGACCAGAACAATTACAGTCTTACACTAAAACAGTTTGACAGTAAAAACACATACAACCCTGCCTCATTAAGCAGGGTTGTATGTGTTTATTGTATATTACCATGCCAATTTAATCAGCCAGAGAGGTATACCGCCTGGCGGAGTGAATATTTACTCTATACAGCTTGAAGGGAATATGTATAGTTGACAGGACAGGCACGGCCCAGGCAGGGCGGCACAAAATTAAAAGTTTTTATTTTTATATATTTCGCCAGCGTGGGGCTGTTTCTGCCCTACCTTCCCCTGGTGTTCCGTGGGATGGGCCTCACCAGCTGGCAGATAGGCATACTTCTTTCCCTGGGCCCCCTGGTGACTATTGCGGTTCAGCCCCTGTGGGGCTATATCAGCGACCGCTTTAAGACAGTTAAAAAAATAATTATCGTCCAGCTGGCTGTTATAACTTCTCTTTCACTTTTTGTTTTCCATATCTCTTCCTTTGAACTTCTTCTGCCGGCTATTTTTATTTTTAATGTTTTCTGCTTTCCAATAATCCCCCTCACCGACAGCCTTACTCTGGCCACAGCCAGTAATGCCGGCCGCCATTACGGAAAATTCAGACTCTGGGGGTCTTTGGGGTTTGCTCTCAGCGCTCTGTCTTTTGGAATTTTTTTTAGGCACCAGGGGCTGCAGGCCTTTTCTGCTTGCTATTTTCTCCTGCTTTTTTTCTGCCTGGTAATAAGCTTTTTCCTTGGTGATGCTACTTATGTAGGAAGAAAGGCAAATGCTTCCGACGTAAAACAGCTTTTAACAAACCGCCGGGTAATAGTTTTTCTGCTGCTTACCGCTCTCCTCAGTTCATCAAACAGGGCCAACGACTCTTTCATGGGGATTTTCATCAGGCAGTTAGGCGGCGGTTCGGAAATAGTCGGCTACGCCTGGACAGCGGCAGCCTTAAGTGAAGTTCCGGTAATGATCATCTGCGGCTCTCTTTTTGCCAGATTTTCCGAACTAAGACTTCTTTCGGCGGCAGCCCTTGTTTTCTCTGTGCGCTGGGCACTTTTCCTTACCGTATCCGATCCCAGGCTTGTTGTGCCGATACAGCTGGTGCACGGCGTATCTTTCGGACTTTTATTCCTCTGTTCGGTCAGCTATATCACCAGGAAGGTTCCCGACCGTCTCAGATCCAGCGGCCAGGGTCTTCTCTCGGCCTTTGTGGGCGGCATAGCCGGAATCACCGGGTCCACCCTGGGAGGTGTCATAATGTCCGGTCTGGGCCCCAGGTATCTGTACGCGTCCTGTACTGTTCTATCGCTGGCTGCCTTCTTTTTCTACCTGTGCCTGGACAGGGTGGAATCAGCGCCTTCCCTCCGGCAGAATCCGGATCTCCAGGCTGCTGACAGAGCTGCCATGAAGGATGAAGGGCCTGCAAGCCCTGAATGTTTAAGCCCTCGCAATTAAGAGGCCAATGGGGTATATACCTCTCAGCTGCCAAACAGCTCAGTGCTGAAGTACTTGTCTCCCCTGTCGGGGAATATAACCACTATGTTACCTCTCTCCATCTTTTCACTGTAGCGGATGGCCCCCCACAGGGCCGCCCCGCAGGAAATACCGGCTGTAATACCCTCCCTTACGAAGATATCCCTGGCCAGGGCGAAGGCTTCGTCATCGGGAACATCCAGCTTGCAGTCAATTATTGAGTCGTCATAAATAGGAGGCTTGTATGCCTCCATGTTCCTCAGTCCCTGTATCCTTGTCCCGGGTGAGGGCTCAACCCCCACGATCTGAATATCCGGATTATAGGCTTTCAGCCTCTTCCCGGCCCCTGTCAGGGTGCCCCCCGTTCCAACACCGGCCACAAAGGCGGTTATTCCGGGCACATCCTCTATTATCTCACTCCCCGTGGTCTCGAAATGGGCTCTGGGGTTGGCGGGATTGGCGAATTGGTCGGGCATGAAATAACTCTTGTCTTCCAGCGCCATTTTCCGGGCCACCTCAATGGACCCATTGGTCCCTTTAGCGGCGTCCGTAAGTATTACCCCGGCCCCGTATGCCTTTAGCAGCTTAACCCTCTCTTCGCTGGCGTTTTCAGGCATAACGGCAATAAAACTGTATCCCTTTACAGCCGATATCATGGCCAGGGCTATGCCGGTGTTTCCGCTGGTGGCCTCTATTATAACTTTCCCGGCCCCCAGATGGCCTTCCCTCTCGGCTGTTTCCAACAGATACCTGGCCGTCCTGTCCTTTACCGATCCGCCGGGGTTATTGCCCTCCAGCTTGGCATAAATTCTAACACCGGCACTTCCGTACGTTTTAAGCTGTACCACCGGTGTGCCGCCTATGGACTCTAAAATATTGCCGAACAGCATACTTAAACCTTACCCCTTCATATTAACTGGTAGTTATTTAGATCTGGTAGTTATTTAGATAAGGGATGAATAACAATAAAGATTTGTATCTCCTAAATCATTTTCTCCATATGCACCCACATTTGGTAAGAGCCATCAGTCTTGTACACCGGGACCTTTCTGACTATTTTGAAGCCCCCCCGCTGGTAGCAGTTGACTGCCCTCTGGTTGGACTCCCTTACTGACACCCAAAGGAAATTAAGACCCAAATCCTTTTTGGCTATCTTCATCATCTCACTTATAGCCCTGCTGCCTATACCCATTCCCCAAAGGTGCGGCTCTCCTATAAGCAGTCCCAGTTCGGCGGTGGCAGTTCTCTGGGATATTTTTTCCACCCAGACCGCCCCTATCTTCCTGGACCCATGCTGTATCAGCTTCAGGTAATACTCATCCGACTGTCCTTTGGCGGCGCTGAAATTTTGAGGACGAACATTGGTCTGAAACATGTTGGTGTCCATGTTGCCCGTCCACTTCTCCCAGAGCGCCGCATCCACCGGGGTGTAGTCTGTAAGCGCAATCATCTGTGCATGGGTATTGGTTTTTTCATCAATTGCCATAAACTCTTTAAACATAGTGGATTCTCTTCCGTTAATCACCAGGTCCCTTACCCTGTTGTCCAGCCTCTGGTCGGAAAGCAGCGATCCTAAAGGGTATATTACAAACCAGCCGGGGCTTTCCATGACCCTCACCTTTGAATCGGCGGCCTCCTGGTATTCTGTGCAGGAGGAAACCTTTTTTTCCCGGTCTTCGGGTCCGGGGACACCCTCATAGTTTATTCTTATAAAGTTATGAATGGGCCGGCTGGGGAACCTGGCCACCATTATGCGCAAAGGCAGTCCCACCCTGTAGGCGGCCCTCGACTTACTGTCCACCAGCGTCATGGTGGACCCCTCCATGACCAAATCATCAACTCTTTTTACCGATTTCCCCGCGGGGATTACCGAAAACAGCGACAGGCCTGATTTGGCAATTTTCTTCAGTATCCCTACCGTTATGCTGCGGTCACTCATCTCGGCCACTATGTCAGTATACCCGGGGAACAGATCCCCCATTAAGCCGTTAAAATTTTGCACATCCCCGTTCATGTCCAGCCCCCAAACACAGAGGTTTTCAGTACTTTATCATAAATCAGTCAATTTCTCAATAAATCTGGAATATTAAATTTTTTCCGTTTATGTTACCGTTTCGAAATTCTTTAGCTTTTCGTTGCTTCCGATAACTATCAGCACATCGCCCCCGTCTATCACCTGCCTGGCCCCGGGAGAGATTATTATATCTTTTCCCCGGCGGATGGCCAGCAGGTTGACGCCGTATCTCTTTCTAAGGTTTGACTCCTGCAGAGTGCGGCCGGCTATTTCTTCAGGAGCGTTAAGCTCCACCAGGCTGTAGTCGGAGGACAGGTTGATCTGGTCTATTATGTTCTTGGAGACCAGGCTCCTGGCCAGGCGCTCCCCCATATCTCTTTCAGGAAAAACCACTATATCGGCCCCTATTTTCTCCAGCACCTTTCCCTGCAGGTCCGTAGAGGCCTTGGCCACAACCTTTTTAACCCCCATCTCCTTCAGCATCAGGGTGACCAGTATGTTGGACTGTATGTCATGCCCTATGGCCACCACTACAATGTCAAAATTTCTCACCCCCAGGGCCTTCAGGGCATGCTCCTCCAGGGCGTTGGCCTGAACCGCGTGCGTTACGCTGTCCACAAGGTTTTCCACCTTATTTTCATCAGCATCAATGGCCAGTACCTCGTAGCCCATTTTGGCCAGCGTTCCGGCCAGGCTTGATCCGAAACGGCCCAGCCCGATGACGGCAATCTGCTTCATTTTAACTTACCCCACTATAATTTTTTCCTCAGGATATCTTACCTTTGACGCCGACATCCTGTAGGCCAGCGCAAAGGCCACCGTCATGGGCCCCAGCCTGCCTATAAACATGGTCATTATTATAATCACCCTCCCTATTTGGCTCAGGTGCGGCGTAAAGCTCTTGGAAAGTCCCACTGTGCCGAAGGCTGACACTGTCTCAAAAAGCAGTGTCAGAAAATCCCCCCCTTCGGTAACGCTGAGTATCATAATCACCAGTATAACCCAGAATATTGAAAGAATAAGTATGGTCAGCGCCTTATTAACCTGGCTGAAGGGAATCCTTTTTTTGTATGCCTCAATGTCCTCCCTTCCCAGTGACACTGAAACCGAGGCCAGCAGCAGCAAGCCGAAGGTGGTGGTTTTTATCCCCCCCCCGGTAGACCCCGGAGATGCTCCTATAAACATGAGCGCAGCCATGAAAAACAAGGTGCCCGGCCTGAGGGCCGCTATATCGACAGTATTAAGCCCCGCAGTCCGGGGGGTTACGCTTTGAAAATAGGACCCCAGGACCTTTCCCAAAGGAGACAGCCCCTTTAAAGTGTTATTCCATTCCAGGCCCATAAAAACTAGGGTACCTATAAAAAGCAGTATAAATGATATTAACAAAACCAGGCGGGTATGCACCGAAAGCCCTTTTTTCCCAGACCTGTTCCTCCACAGGTCATATACCACTGAAAAGCCCAGACCGCCTATTACAATAAGGGAGGTCACCACCAGGTTAACCACCGGGTCCTCCACGTACCCGGTAAGGCTGCGAAAGTCCCCGAAAAGGTCGAAGCCGGCGTTATTAAAGGAGCTAACGGCGTGAAACAGCCCGAAATACATACCCCTGGCCTCCCCCAGCGATCTGCTCCACCACAGCCCAAGAATCACTGCGGCGGTCAGTTCAGTCAGGAGAGTAAACAGAAAAATTGCCTTGACCAGCCTGACAACTCCTGCCACCTTCATCTGGTTCAATGACTCCTGTATGATCAGCCTCTTCCTGAGCCCTATCCTTTTACCCAGGATGATATAAAATATCATGGCCATGGTCATAAAGCCCAGGCCGCCTACCTGGATTAAAAGCATTATAAGTATCTGCCCCGGCACCGTCCAGTGGGTACCGGTGTCCACCACCACCAGCCCGGTAACACATACTGCGGATGTGGCCGTAAACAGCGCAGTAAGGAAATCGGTATCCTTTCCGGGGACGGTAAATCCGGGTAAAGTCAGAATAAGCGCCCCGGTAATAATTACCAGCGCGAAACCCATCACCAGCACCTGGGGCGGCGATAGGTAAACTCTTTTTAAAATCTGCGGGAAGCTTTTATTTAATGTCATGGCCCTCCGGCCTCAATACCCTTATCAAATCTTACAGTGTATTTTCCTACCGGTGGAGCACAAATATTCATTATTTTGTCCGGCCTGCCGTACTGCTTTATCCCACCATAATATTTCCCCGGGGGTGGTTTATGTTCAATTTTGATTTTCCTTTTTCAGCCAGGGCCAGCACCATGGTCATGGTCCCCAGCCTTCCCAGAAACATGGTAAGTATGATCAGTATCTTGCCCCCGGCAGTAAGCGCCGGGGTGAGGCCCATGGTCAGTCCCACCGTGCCGAAGGCTGAAACCGTTTCAAACAGCACCATGAGGAAATTGTTCTGCCCTTCGGTTATCATCAGGCCTGTGCTGACAGAGAAAATTAGCAATATCGCCAATAAAACTATGGCCATGGACTTGGCCACCTGCTCCTGGGTGATGCTTCTGTTGAAAACGCTGGCCGAGGTCTGCCCCCGGCTGAGCGATATAATAGACATGGCCAGCACCGCCAGTGTGGTGGTTTTTATGCCGCCCCCGGTGGAACCTGGAGATGCCCCTATGAACATAAGCAATATAATAAGCAACTGGGTATAGCTGTACATAGAGCCTATATCCAGCGTGTTGTATCCGGCTGTTCTTGGCGTTACCGATTGAAATAAAGAGGCCAGCGCCTTCCCGCCGGGGCTTAGTGATTTAAGGGTGTTGCTGTACTCAAAGGCGAATATTAATAAAGCTCCCGTCAAAATCAGTACTGCAGTAACCACCAGAACAATTTTAGTATGTGTGTGCAGCCGGCATTTTTTAAGCAGCCGGTCTTTTACCTCCATGACCACCCCAAACCCTATGCCGCCCAGTATAATAAGGACCATAATGGAAATGTTGACCAGTGTGTCTCCAGCATAACCCGTAAGGGACCGGTAGCCTCCGAACAGGTCGAACCCGGCGTTGTTGAAGGCGGACACAGAATGGAACAGTCCAAACCACGCCGCCCTGGCAGGGCTCATATCAAAACCCCACCGCAGAGCCAGTACTGCGGCGAAAAAAAGTTCCGTGACAAAGGTAAAAATAAGCACCTGCCTGCCCAGGGAGACTATTCCCTGAACATGGTTCCGGTTAAGGGACGCCTGCATTACCAGCCTTGCTTTAAGTCCTATCTTTTTTCCCAGCAGGAGAAAGAAAAAGGTGGCCATAGTCATGAACCCCAGCCCCCCAACCTGTATGAGCAGCAGGATGACAGCCTGTCCGGCCGCAGACCAGTACGTGCCGGTATCCACTACCACCAGCCCGGTGACACATACCGCCGAAGTGGCTGTAAAAAGGGCATCTATAAAGGGAGTTGGCTGCCCGGAAACCGAGGCAAAAGGCAGGGTCAGCAAAACAGACCCCACAATAATCACCCCTGCAAAGCCGCACAGCAATATCTGCGGAGGGCTGGGGTTGAATATCCTTTTGCTCTTATTTCTTTCCTTTAGGACATTTGATTCCATTTTAGACATTTGTATACCCCGCCAAATTAAAATAAACCGGGCCTAAAGACAAGGCCGGTTCACAGATGCAGTCATGCTTGGCATAGAAAAACCCGGAAATATTTATCCGGGGGAATAAGTATCGGTTCCCCCGCTTCATAAAGAATTCAGCGCTAAGCATTACATTACTGCTTTGTTAAATGTATATCAAGCCTTAAAAAGGTTCAACCGGGTTACCCCGCAACCATAAATAAGCTAATATTTCAAAGGACTCTTGATCGCTTAACCTCTTTTTTATTTTCGGGCTAAGACACATGTTTTCTCATTTTCACTCCTACCGTAATATCTCTTTTCCCCCGCATATCTCCCAATCTCCGGAACGGCCGGAATGCATAAAACATCTTTTTTTGATAAAAAAAGATGTTTTTGATATTTCGGACTGGCACTTTTCCCGGTCTGAGACATATGATATAAGGCATTTCAATTTAAGGGAGGGATAGTATTGCTGCCCGGAATCCTCACATTGGCAGTACTGTCACTGCTAAATGGCCTGTCCCTGCTGATATCCTACGTGGCCAACAACAGTTTTCCACAGCCCCTGGACGAGGAAGAGGAAAACCATTACATTGAACTGGCCCTAAAAGGAGACGAATCAGCGAAAAAAGTGCTGGTGGAGCGCAACCTGAGACTTGTGGCCCATATAATCAAAAAATACGATGGGGAAAATTTTGACGATCTGGTTTCCATTGGCACCATAGGTCTCATCAAGGCTGTTAACACCTATAACCCGGTAAGGGCCACAAGGCTTGCCACATACGCTTCCAGATGCATTGAGAACGAGATTCTCATGTATTACCGCTCCCGTAAAAAACTGCGTTCCGAACTTTCAATCTTTGAGCCCATCGGCACCGACAAGGATGGAAATGAGCTCAGCTTTATAGATGTGCTGGGCACCGACCCGGAAACCGTCATAGACACAGTTTCCGGCAAATTTGAAAACGAAAGGCTCTGGAGTAAGCTGGATAACCTGAATATTCAGGAAAAAAGAGTACTCATAATGCGCTACGGCCTAAAGGGGAGCTTAAGCTTTACTCAGCGTGAAATAGCCAAAAAGCTGGGGATATCAAGGTCTTATGTTTCCAGAATTGAAAAAAAGGCTATCACCAGGCTTTTTGACCAATTTGCCGTAGAAGGACTATAATTTCTGCTAATAAGCACTGCTTTCCGGTCGGAATCCAGAAGTCAGAATGGGCTTAGGCATTTCTCATAAGACTATAAAACAACATTAAAATGGAGGGCAGGAAATAATTACCGCCTTCAGAGTATTGCGCTCAAATAATTCTGGATTCTGACTCCTGGCTTCTGGATTCCGACAGTAGTTTCCTTCAGTATTAGCAATTCTATTGATTGACAACGGATTGGCTAACTGCTATACTAATATTCAATTAAAAATTCAAAAGTGCTCTTATCCGGAGTGGTGGAGGGACTGGCCCAATGAAACCCGGCAACCAGCTCTGCGGCGCCTAAAGATGCGGCGGCAGCATGGTGCTAATTCCTGCAGAAGAAATTCTTCTGATAGATAAGAGGTGAGCAGGATTTATGCAGGCCTCTTCTGGAAAGAAGGGGCCTTTGTGTTAATCTGCGCACGGGATTTAGAGCACTGTGGAGGGAGACTCGAAGAATGTTAAGAAGTTATTCTGAAATCAACGCAAAAATCAAGTCGGGCAAGGCCGTCGTCATGTCAGCCGACGAGTTTATCTCCCTGGTGGAGGAAAAGGGTCTTTCTGCAGCCGCCAGAACTGTTGATGTGGTTACCACAGGCACCTTCGGCACTATGTGTTCCTCCGGCGCCTTCCTTAATTTTGGCCATTCCTCGCCCCGTATAAGAATGCAGAAGGCATGGCTGAACGGGGTTCCCGCCTACGCCGGGATAGCAGCTGTCGACGCTTACATCGGCGCCACCGAACTCCCGGAGGATGACCCCCTTAACAGCAATTATCCCGGTGAGTTCAGGTACGGTGGCGGGCATGTGATAGAAGATCTGGTATCTCACAGGCCGCTGTCCCTTAAGGCAATCAGCTATGGTACAGACTGCTACCCCAGAAAGTCCATAGATACTACCATAACAATTGACGACATAAATGAGGCCACCTTATTTAACCCAAGAAACGCGTATCAAAATTACAACTGTGCGGTTAATCTGAGCGGCCGGACTATATACACCTACATGGGCATGCTGAAACCTAATCTGGGCAATGCCCACTATTCCAGCTCCGGACAGCTTAGCCCGCTCTTAAAGGACCCGCACTTTAAGACTATAGGCATCGGGACCAGGATTTTCCTGGGTGGGGGAACCGGCTATGTGGCCTGGCACGGCACCCAGCACTTTCCCTCAATTCAGGAGTCACCTGACGGAAAGAGCCTGGGCCCGGCCGGAGGCACCCTGGCGGTTATCGGGGACCTTAAGCAAATGTCCCCCAGGTGGCTTAAAGGGGTTAGCTTTACCGGCTACGGATCATCCCTGGCAGTGGGCATAGGAGTACCTATTCCCCTTCTAAGCGAGGAAATTGCCCTTTATGCTGCCGCTGCCGACCGGGACCTGTACGCTCCTGTAGTGGACTACAGCGACGCCTATCCCGGCCGTAAGCCCGGCAACCTGGGCCAGGTAAGTTATGCCGATCTTAAGTCCGGTAAAATTACG
The DNA here is from genome assembly GCA_023475565.1 of Actinomycetota bacterium. Classification (GTDB taxonomy): domain Bacteria; phylum Bacillota; class Desulfotomaculia; order Desulfotomaculales; family Desulfocucumaceae; genus BRHc4a. The sequence goes on along the minus strand of JAMCVT010000096.1, from coordinate 2,921 downwards.
GTACAGGGAAAGGAAATCCCCACTGCCCCGCTTTCCAGCTATCCCATGGCCAGGGAAATCGCGGGAATATTAAAGGAGAGGATTTCCAGCGGTTCTTTCCTGCTCGCCGAACCGGTACAGCTTCTCCCCTCTCCCGCCGACGGGCGTTCGGGTAAGGTGCTGAACGGCTGATAAAATTAAGGAACGTCCAATTGGAAATAATATTTAAGGAGTGAGCCTGTGTGTCGCCCAAAAAAATAGTGCTGCGGTTCGGCCCCGATATTACTGAAAAGCCGATCATATACCGGCTCGTTAAAGATTACGACCTTCTTATAAATATAGTAAAGGCCAACGTCAACCCCCAAAAAGAGGGAACCATGGTTCTTGAGATAACGGGGGACCATATTGAAGGGGGTATGAATTACCTCCGGGGAATAGGTGTGCAGGTCCAGGCCCTTTCCCAGGAAATAGTAAGGGACGAAGACAGGTGCACAATGTGCGGGGCCTGCACGGCCATCTGCCCAACCGGCGCCCTCTTCATAGAAAGGCCGGCCATGGAAGTAAATTTTGATGGGGATAAATGCGTGGTCTGCCAGCTCTGTCTCAAAATATGCCCGGTAAGGGCCATGGAGGTAAGGTTGTAATTGAACAGCCCGGAAAGGAATTACCGCCTGCTGCACCGGGAGGAGGATCTGGTTCATTTCAGAGTGGCTGTCAAGGAAACCGACCTGGACGTGGGGGTCAGGAAAGAAAGGTACAGCCGGGAGCTGGAAGAAATAACTGAAAAGCTGATAGTTTTATACAGGGATCAGCTGGAAAAATACATTGAAAACGATCCCGGCTTCCTTAAATCCCATGATCCATATGAAGTTAAACCCTATGCCCCGGCCATAGCTGCAACTATGGCCGGGGCCGCCGGGGCTGCCGGGGTAGGCCCCATGGCTGCTGTGGCCGGGGCCATATCTGAGGCGGTGGGACAGGGTCTTTTAAAATACTCCCGTGATGTAATAGTTGAAAACGGTGGTGACATTTTCCTAAAGACAGGGCGGATTAGAAGAATAGGTGTTTTTGCCGGAAAGTCACCGCTGAGCTATCGGGTTGCCCTGGAAATCCGTCCCGGGGACACTCCCGCCGGTATCTGCACCTCTTCCGGAACGGTGGGACACTCCCTCAGCCTTGGATGCTCCGATGCTGTGGTGATAGTATCGCCCTCGGCCCCCCTGGCTGACGCGGTGGCCACCGCCGCCGGAAACATTGTCCGGTCCGAAAAGCACCTGGAGGCGGCAGTAGACTTTGCCCTCTCAGTGCCCGGTGTAACCGGCGCCCTGGTGATACTGGGAAAATTCATGGCGGTAAAGGGTAGGATTAAGCTGGTGCCGCTTTGACAAAACATCTTATATGTACTGCTCTCCGGTCGGAATCAAGGCTCCTATGCCGTAAAAGCTAAGGCGCCGCAGAAGACACGGATTTATTTGCAATTTATGAATTTCCAACCTTCTTGGAGTTTAGGAATATACTTTCTATGTCGTCCACTGCGTCCACAATAGATATATCAGGCTCATCCTTAAGCCAGATTTCCTTGCTGCCCGGTAGAAAACAGCCGCTGGGGTCAAAAAGAATCCTGACCCTGGGAAGGTTTGAGAAACCCTTAATATTCTCAATAACTGCGCCCACCTCATTGGTGCTCATCCGGACGATGGTCCCTACGGGATAGGCCGCGATATGGCTTAAAAACATATCTGTCATTTCATTATCAAACAGTGTCCCCTTGGACCTGTGCACCAGCCCCCAGGCGTCCTTGGGAGGGATAGCCTTTCTGTAAACCCTGTCTACCGTAATGGCATCGTAAGTGTCGGCTATTCCGGCTATGCGTGAAAACTCGTGAATTTCTTTATTCTTTAGCCCCCTGGGATAGCCCTGCCCGTTGTATCTCTCATGGTGCTGCAGCGCCACTGAGGCTGCCATGGCACCAAGAATATTGCCGCTTTTTAAAAGCTTATTGCCGTAATAGCAGTGCTTTTTAAGCTCTTCAAATTCCTCGGTGGTAAGGGAGGCGGGCTTATTCAGTATCTCCTGGGGTATCAGTATTTTGCCCACGTCATGCATAAGAGTACCCATGGCCAGCGCACTCAGCCTTTTTTTTGAATAACCAAGGCTGATACCGGTCATTAGGGAAAGAACGCAAACATTGACCGAATGGGCGAAGGTATACTCATCATAGGCCCTTATGTCGACAAGGTTGACTACCGTCTTACTGTTTTCCATAAGCTGATCTATGATCTCCGATACGGTCTCCATAAGATCCCTGGAAAGCATAGCGCTTCTTCTTATTACACTTCTGGGATCAATTCCCTCTTCGCCAATTAGATTTTTAACCAGCGAAACAGCCTTGGCTCTAGTCTCATCCTGAATGACGTCATTGACTTCCACGTCTGGTATAAGGCCGTCTTCGATATACAGCGACAGAATACCTAATATCTTTAATCTTTCGATAAACCTTCCATTTAAAACCGTGCCGGCCTTCAGCAGAGCCTGTCCATTTTTGTTGAAAATTGACCGGGCAATCTTCATTCCCGGAAGTAGTGAATGTACTGCTAGCCTTCGCAAGTTCTGGACTCCTTCTAAAAATTTCCTGACAACATCAAATATAATTCTATATTATACGCCATAATCCTTCCTAACTCACCCTTTTATTTGATTTAAAAACCAATTATAGGTTTTAAACAACCCTGTGTTTAAATCTACCTTTGGATGAAAATTGAATAACTCTTTGGCCCTTACCGAATCAACACAGCATTCTATTTCATCCAGCAATCAGTAGTGTTGCATAAAATTTAGACTTCATTTGCAAGAAGAAATATAGCAAGGTTTTATGTGTAAATATAAGTAATTAATGGTGTATACAACCATGTGGTTTTCCCTGGTTTTGTTGAAAATAGTGG
>JAMCVT010000155.1 GCA_023475565.1 Actinomycetota bacterium | reverse complement strand
CCCTGTCCTTTTTTATGGCACTCACTATCCTTGTGGAGAACAAAAAGCGATAAACCTTTTTGGGTAAACCTCATCTCCTCATCCAAGGTACAAAGGGCAATAGGCAGGTTGGGCATAACGACGGTTGATCAACCTGATATACGTGGAATAGATCGCTATTGGATGGCTGGCCCTTCCATTATGTCTAACATATTAACATATGGGAAATGATGGCACTTTCTGGTAAATAAGTTGGGAGGTGTCTTTTTTATGGGGCGCAGACCCAGGGAAGAAGAAGATGGTGGGATATACCACGTAATACAGCGTGGTAACAACAGGAAGTTTGTTTTTGATGATGACAGGGACAAGGAGCATTAAATTCAAGAAGAACGAAATCGCTCCGCGATGGCTTTAGAAGCTGACCGATAAAATTTTGTAAAGAATGAAAAAAGTATGTCGAAATAGCACACAATTCTTAATTGTCAAGCAACTTGACAAAGAAATCGGGAATGACATATAATTCTATCAGGAAAAATATTATGCAATACCTGAAACAAGTGCATAGTCAAAGCATGTGTTTGACTAACTCAACTTTCTCAGTTGAAAAACGATCTGAACTCTTGATATGACTGAATTTTTTGACATTATTCGACGAAAAGAACAAAAATACTCCTAACTTTTTAGAATTGCTACAAACCACTCCACCTTGGGTCTACTCTACTTCTTATTTATTCTCAAAAATCAACGCCAATTTATTATCATATATAACATTTTTTCTTGCTACTACCCGGCCTAATGCGAGGCTGCTTGTTGTATCAGCACAGTATTTTGTAAAAATTCTGAATAATAAGAATGAATAAAAATGTGCAAAAATTAAATAACATAAAATAACATAAATGTAGCCCCTCGGTAAACAGATTGGGGATTGCTGACAATGTCCATAAAGCAATAGTTAGTAGGTAAAAGCAGCCTCCATGGCAATTGTTGGGGCGATCCTGATTTGTCAAGCCAACATGTGTTCTATTTGAAATTTTTTTCCTCCAATTTTGGAGGAAAAAGCAAAAATGGCCCAAGGCTTCATGCCTTGAACCATATATCCTTTCGGATTTCCGAGAGACTAAGAAGTGAAAAAGGAGGAACATGAAGTGGTCAAACCTAAGCTTATAAGTGATCCATCGCAGGTCACATCTGAGTGGCTGACAGACGTGCTCCGCTACTCGGGAAAGCTAACTGACGGAATGGTAGTTAATTTCGAATCAAGTCTCGTGCCCGGCGCAGGACTCATGTGCCGTATTATCCGCATCAAGTTAACTTACAGCAAGCCTGACCCCAACTATCCGCAATCAGTCATTCTCAAATTTCCCGGGCTTAACGAGAGTAGTTTGGAGATCGGCAGGAAGGTAAAAGCCTTTGTTTTGGAGGTGAATTTTTACAAGGAGATCAAACCCAAGGTAGGCATGAAGACGCCTGACATCTATTTTGTGGAGATAGATCCCGCTGATGACACAAAATTTGTCATCTTCATGGAAGATATGGTGCCGCCTTTTTTACCTGGCGACTCGCTTGCCGGATGTACTGTGGAAGAAGCAGGTGTGGCATTAAGAGAGCTGGCCAGATTGCACGGCCCGCTATGGGGAGACCCCCAGCTGAAGAATTATAACTGGTTAAGAATAAGACGGGATCCTAATAAACTACAACAGGAGCAATCAGAGTACCAGTCCATACTTCCTGTCGTCAAGCAGGTTTTGTCCCCGTTTTTGGACAGCCCCACTTATGAAATGCTTGAACGCTTCGGCGAATCCTACTTGAAGGTCTTTGCCTTGGATACCCCCGACACGGTCGTTCACGGTGATGTTCGCCTTGATAATTTCCTCATCAGGAAAGAGAGCGGTGGCGTGGAAATGGCGATGGTCGATTTCCAGACACTGCAGGTCGTTCACGGGGCTTACGACGTGGCATATTTCCTTTGCGGGACACTGCCGGGTGATTTTAGAAAAGAGCACGAACTCACTCTGCTTAAAAACTACCACAGCGAACTTTGCCGCTGCGGTGTAGAGAATTATAGCTTTGACCAACTCTACAGTGATTATCGGCGATACTCCATGGGTGGTGCGTTCACTTTGGTCCAGGCGGCCGCCCTCATAAAGGGACTTGATGACCGCGCGAAACAAATGCTGGCCAGTGTCCTATCTCGGTACGCTTCTAACGGGCGCGACTTGGGAGTCACCGATTTTTTCTGATTATCCAAATATCGTTTAGAAATCTTCATAATAAGAAAGGGGGGATTACTATGAACCTAGCATATCTCACTGCTGTTGCTTTTGATGTACTGTCTTAAAAATGGGCAGTCTTGGCATTGCTCCGGGGTAAAGACAAATACTTTCAACCGGTTTGTTTTCTTATATATTTTTTTAGCTGATAATTTACCTGCGGGACACTGACAGGTTTGGGGTTCTAATCTATTTTGAAGGCTGATTTGGGAAAGCAACCATTTCGCCCGCTATCGGTGGGTACGGGGCAAATCAGCTTAATCTGTCTGTTTGCTATGTCCTCTCTATTTTTGCCTGTGCCGTAAGCCATGTCGCATAATATTTTGTCGGGCTTTTGTGTTCGGGCTGCTTTCTAAGACAATAACAGAAAAAAAGAAAGTGAGGTTGAAGGCAATGCTAACAAAGTATGACGAGTACCTGATCCACCAGACAGGAGACACTTTGGACATAACTGAAGACAACGATCCCAGTTTTCTGGAGCGGCTTTACTTCGGCTGCCACAATCGTGAGGGTACACTGCACTTAGGAGTGGGGCTGGGTGTATATCCTAACAAGAATATCATGGATGGATTTGTCCTTTTGCGGCATGAGAATGTCCATCATAACATCAGGCTTTCGAGACATCTGCAGGGTGACCGCTGTGATATGAAGATAGGCCCGCTTTCCATCGAGGTATTGGAACCACACAAGCGCTGGGCCATTCGCCTGGGCGACAACAAGCAGGGTATAAACTGTGATTTGGAATACGAGGCGCGGGGACCAGTGTTTTTGTGCAAGAAAGTTGTCGTGGACACGCCCGACAGAGGACCGTTGGCTCACGGTCACTATTTCCAAACGGGGCGATACAAAGGCATTATTAACCTGCAGGGCCAACAGTTCAATGCTGATGGCTTGCTTGGCATCAGGGACCGCAGTTGGGGGAGGCGTGGCTGGAATGCAGAGAATTTTGGACATCATTGCTGGTTCCATGCCCACTTCTCCGACTGCACCCTTTCCATGATTAACATGGAACTGGAGGACGGCACAGTTATCTGGAGCGAGGGAGCGATTTCGTACGACGATGGAAGACAGTTCAATATTACTGAGATCCGCCATAGAATCGAGTTCCTGCCGGGGGTACGGGCGGTTGCCAAGGTTGATATGGTGTTAAAAGATGCCCAGGGCGGACAGAGGCAGCTCACCGTCAGGCCGATATCACCGGCTGTCTATCTCAACGCCGGTGGCTACGACCGCTTGGGTGAGGATAGAGGACCGCTCAGCATCGAGGGAGAACAGATGGATGTCTCCAAGCCGGTAGATATTGACTCTCCCCTGTTCGGGATCACTGAGCCCATCGGCGAGTTCCAACTGGATGGCAATTCAGGGGTAGGGGTAATGGAGTACTCATTTAACCCGAAGCAAGATTATCAGTACAAACCCAGCTTGTAGCAAAAGGAACCCGCGCCTATAAGCCGGGATGGATGTTGACGTCGCCACCTGCAGCCACTGGTTGCTGAAAATCAAGAGTTCAAGGAACTGCACCGGTACTTAGAACTTGGGTAGACAATGCGTAAAATGGCTCCCCGGTAAAGAAAGCAGCCTGGATTACAAATCAGCAATTTACTAAACTGAGGGTTTAAAGCTATCAAGGTAGATCGGTTACTAGTGGTGTCCGATCTACCCCCCACCGGTATAATCCTTTTTCACATTCAACAAATATCCATTCGGAGATTGTTTAAGAAAATGAGATTGTGAGAATGAGCGAGTATTAGCAAGAAAATCTTAATTTATAAAGGGGGTAGGCATAAAGTGGTTAAACCTAAGCTTATAAGCGACCCATCGCAGGTCACATCTGAGTGGCTGACAGACGTGCTCCGCTATTCGGGAACTCTAACTGACGGAGAAGTAGTTAGCTTTGTAACAACCAGCATAACTGGCACAGGGCTCATGTCCCGTGTCTTCCGATTCGAATTAACTTATAGTAAGCCTGACCCGAACTACCCACAGACAGTCGTCGCAAAATTCCCCAGTCTTGACGAATATAGCCTCGGACTTGCCGCGGCTCAAAACTTTTATACCTTTGAAGTTAATTTTTATAACGAGATCAAACCGGTAGTAGGTATCAAGACGTGTAACGCCTACTTTGCGGATATAGATCCCAACGATAACACGAAATTTGTTATTGTCATGGAAAATATGGTGCCGCCTTATTCGATGGGCGACCAGGATGTCGGATGCACCGTGGAGGAAGCAGATGTGGCATTAAGAGAGCTGGCCAGATTGCACGGCCCGCTATGGGGAGACCCCCGGCTCAAGAATATGACCTGGATGAGAAAAAAGGTAGCTCCAGATGTATTAAAATTCGAAGAATCGCTCTACCAGTCTTATTTGCCCCCTTTCCTGGAGCGCTTTTCTGGTCGGTTGGATAGCGCCTCCATTGACCTGCTCGAACGTTTGGGCAAGTCCTATTCCAAGGTTTTTGTGTCGGATACCCCGCAAACAGTTATTCATGGCGATTTTCGCTTCGACAATTTTCTTATCAAGAAAATTGAGGGCGGCGTTGATGTTGCGATTGTGGATTGGCAAATAATGCAACTCGGTCATGGGGCTTGTGACGTCGCATACTTTATAGGTAGCAGCTTGACGGGTACTGTTAGAAAAGAGCATGAACAGACTCTGCTTAAAACCTACTACAATGAACTTTGCCGACAGGGGGTAGACAATTATAGCTTTGATCAATTTTTCAATGATTACCGGCGTTATTCTCTGACTGGCATATTTAGTGCTATTTGGGGGGTATTTGCCGTTCAGCAAACCGAACGCAGTGATAATATGTTTTTCAATATGATAGCCGGATATATTTCCATGGCACTCGATTTGAAAGTTACGGAGATCATCTGATTTCAAACTTTCTGGAAGCTCGTTTTGTTTGCTCGAGTCCCCACGCTTCCCCAGACGGCACAGGAGTAATTTTTTCCATCGGGAGGCCGGAACAGGTAGGTCAATTAAATTTCATATTTATCTGTTTTATCAAAAGAAATTATCTTAAACGGAAAGTAAGCTCTCGGGAAAGCCTTGAAACAAACTGAGGATTTTTGAGCAAAAGGGTTCACTATTGTTAGTTTTTAGCAGAAATTTTTATTCATGCCAAACAGGCTTAGCCATGATTTGAAGCTAATTATAAACTGCTAAAAAGGTGGCTTAATGACTGAATAATACAATTTAACACATTTAGCCTTATATAAGGGGGGTAAAAATAAATGAAATATGCATTCCAGCCGTGGAGCTTTTTGGTCAGCATGCCGACTTCTATTCGATTTCTGGTAGGGACCGCTATTTCAGTAATAATCGGAAGTATCTATGTATACTACTTCCAATATTTTAACGGCGGTTTTTTGGGAAACCCCGCCGCCAGCATCGGCAATTTCCTCCTCGTCCACTTGCTGGCCTTTTGCTGGATGTACTGGTGGACGCTGAGCCTGGACAACTGGCCTTTTTGCCTGTGGATGCCCCAGCCCTTTCAGGGTCTGGCAGTAGGTATTTGCTCCGTCATCCTGGGATATTTCACTTACTATATATTTAACAATATACTGGGCTGGGCAGTTCAAATATTTCCTTTCGGCACCTGGTGGCTGTTCTTCACTTTTGCAATTCCGGCTTGGATGGGGGGACTTATACCGGATGCTTATGGAAGGAAGCAGCCCATCACAGGGATCTCAGTCCTTATTGCATCTATAGGGTTGGCCACAATCTTCTGGTGGTTTACCCTGGGTGTGACAACCAGCAGTGTGCTTACCGGGATCGGCGACTCGGGCGTACCACTCGGCATGCCTTTCGTGTGGTTCGCTGCCGCGGTGATCTTTGCCTTCGCTTTGGAAATGTGGCCCTTCCAGGTTAAGCAGCCGGCCCAGTTTGTTTTATTTGTGGGCTACCTGGCCTGCTACAGCATATTCTATCTATGGTTTCTGCATGCCCTGAACATGGACTTCTTTGTTGGACCTCCACTGCACGGGGCAGTATTCACCATTTGCTGGATGCTGCCGGCATTGTTCTGGATAGGTATGGGCCAGGGCGCTCCCCTTCACACATTATCCGTCTGGCTACGGGGTATTGTAATTATCGCCCTGTCAGTAATTGCGGGCTTTATCTTTTTCAAGCTATACATTCTCCAGGCGGCTCCGCCGGATTGGAAAAGTCCCGCTCATGCCATATACATGACAAGCTGCCTGAACTGGACCATAGGCATATTCATAGGGTGGGGAATTACATGGTGCAACATGGGCTGGCTATACTTGCCACCCGCCTTCAAGCCTGGCCAGGACGCGGCATTGCAGGATGCCGTCCAATGATAATGTGCCCTGACCATTCACATTCTTCAACCGGTACCGGAAACCTATCTTATTTTAGGCCTACTCGGGAAAGGATTAACCCAATTGTTTTTCCAAAGTGCTATAGATTAACAGGGGATTTAATTTTAAAAAGATTTTGGGAGATTGTTAATTGCTTGTCATTTGGAACACATTATATGGTTCCTTAACCAAAGGCATATCAAAACGGATGTTCTCCCTAAAATAAAAACATTGTACATCTGAAGTGAGCGCTTGATAAAACCATTTGTCATCGGACGCAAGAACTGGTTGTTTACCAACACCCCGCGGGGTGCCCAGGCCAGCGTGACTATTTACAGCATAGTTGAAACAGCCAAGGTAAATGGCTTGAATCCATTTAATTACCTGCAGTATATTTTTGAAAGGCTTCCCAATTTAGATATCCAAGATCAATACGCCTTAGATGGGTTGCTTCCCTGGTCTGCCGATTTACCTTTGTCTTGTCGAGTCAATCCAAAAGCAGTTTAAATCTAAGCCTCACCTGTTTGCAAGGTGGGGCCTATTTTACGGTTACGCTGCAACAATAAAATAATTTACTTTGCCAATGCATTATTAATTGCCGATATTAAAGAATCTACTCCCTGGAAAACTTCATAAATATCTGTCGCGCTTATATATGCAGGTGTAGTAAAAATTTTATTTTCTTGGTCAATGCAACAATTTTTTGCATCACAAGGGATACTTTCACCACCCATAAACTGTATTGCTTCAAACAACTCATTTTCTTTACCGCCGGTAACTTTCGGCTTTATATTCGTATCTTTGAAAGCTCTAGCAATTAGAGCGGTAGAGATACACATTGCTCCAATACACTTTCCCGCTGCGTGAGTTTTAAGAATAGCATTTTTTATGTCATTATCTATTTCACAATCCGGCCCATGAATAGCGAAAGAGAAGAAATTTTTTGCAACGCCAAAACCGCCGGGAAATATAAGAGCGTCAAAATCCTCTGGCCGGTATTCATCCAGAGGTTTTATTTCTCCTCTTGATATCCTTGCAGATTCAATTATTATGTTTCTGCTTTCGTTCTCTACTGGTTGTTGAATCTGATGATTAATAACATGGAATTGTGGCTTATCTAAAGAAAAACACACATAGTCACAGCCATATTTTTTAATTGAAATTAATGTGCTAACCGCCTCATGAACCTCTGACCCGTCAAAAACGCCACATCCGGCTAAAACAACTGCAAAACGAGACATTAATTTTTTCCTCCTTTTTTGGTATTTAATGGAAAAGCAGCATTAAATTATTAAATTCTCTTCAATAATTTTACCGCATTCTATCAAAATTATTATAGATGATTTTGCCTGCCTTGAAAATAGGCAAATCAAGAGTATACAAAGTATCGTCACAAAAGGTTTTCACATTCAAATTGCTTATTATAATACAAAGATAGGGCATATGCACCCTGACTTGAAAGTATAATAAAATTATCATACAAAATAAAGACTAAAATTTTTTAAGTGAACCAAGATACTGTGCCTGACGCATATAAGTTGCCTTCTTTTATGGCATCTGCTATATTTAGAGGTAGCACTGTGATTGATTTGTCACAAATTACCGGATTATGTAAAGGGGGTGAAAGCAGTGGAAGACAAAAGGGAGTTGATCCGCAAAATTCTAAAAATTGAGTGGGATGCATTTACAAATGTAATGAATATTGGAGGAAAAGCCAGTTGCCAGGAAGATCCCGCAACTTTTAAGATAATGCGGGTAAGTCAGTTTGTCAGTTGGTCGGACGCCACTCTTAAGAACTATTTAGACGACCTCTTGGAAGCAAAAGCAAACGGGAGAAATCTGCTTTCAGAAAAATATGGCCGGATGATGGAGTCCAACTTTCCGTCTGAGTATGATCAGATAAAACACCTGCTGCCGGATTTAGACCCGGAGGTCACCCTTTTAATAGATAAAATTATTGAAATAGAACTTGCCTGGCAGGAAGATGTGCAAAAAAGATTTCCTAGTGTCACCGGACGTGGAAGACCTCTTTACAGTCACCAGGACAACCAGTTTGCAACATCTTTTGAAACCTATTTGCGCGGGGAACTTGCCACCTATTCAAAGAGAACCCTTGAACTTTATTATGAAAACCGCATTAATCAGAATTCCCAAAATATAAACGGCGCGGAAATGACCCTTGAATATACGGTCAAGCAGTATGGCTTTCAGTCATTGAAAGCTGCAAATGAAAGAAACGGACTGGGCAGTCCAGCACAAGGTTAGACCATTATTTTACCACTATTATATAGCGAGAGGTGGTTACCGGGTGGAAAAAGAATACCAAGAATTAGCGGACGGCACACTTATTCTAAAGGCTTCAAAAGACTATATCATTAAGGAATTATCCAGTGCGGCGGAAAACAAAGATGCCCAGGATTATTTTAATCAGGCGGAGCAGTATTGTATTAATGGCCAGTATACTGAGGCCATAGAAGCATTTAAAAAATCACTGGCAATTTATCCTACCATGTCCGCCCTTCTCAATTTGGGCAATGTCTTGTCCATTACAGTTAAATATGCTGATGCTTACAACACATATAATAAGGGGCTGGAACTTGCAAGGCAAACGGGAGACAAATGGTTTGAAGGTGCTTTTTTAAGCAATATGGGTTTTATGCATAATAGAGAGGGTAAACCGGACAAGGCCCTCGGTTTTTTCAATGACGCGCTAATTGCCTTCCGAAATGCCAATGACGAACAGGAAGAGGCAAGTGAGCTGGAAAACATTGGTTCCATGCATATGGTTATGGGCGATAAGGTTAATGCTATTAAGTATCTTAACGATGCTATTGAAATTTTTTCAGCAATCGGTCAAGAAGAAGATGTGGCAAATATACTAAACAAAATAGGTGCTGTTCATATTGCTATGAATAATAAGGATGCGGCTCTGGAGTGTTATAATAATGCTGCTGCCATATTTAATGCTATCGGCATAAAAATAAGCGAGGCCAGGTGCTTAAATGACATTGGCCTTACCTACGTTGATAAAAAAGATTATAAACAAGCTATTAATTATTTTTCTGGTGCTTTGATGTTGTTTAAAGAAATCGGCAGCAATGAAGATGAAGCAGTACAGCTGGGCAATATTGGTTCTGTTTTGAGGGATTTGAATGAAAAGGACGGCGCATTGAAATTATACAGTGAGGCACTTTGTATTTTTAGGGAAATTCGTAGTAAGAGAGATATTGCAAACCAGCTGACCAATATTGGGTATATCCTTATATTGAAAGACGAACTTGACGAAGCATTGGTACATTATGAAGAAGCCTTTCCTTTATATGAGGAATTAGGAATTACATTACACGCTGAAATGACCAAAAAAAATATCGATATTATTAAAGAAAAATTATTACTTAAAAAAATGTAATCTTTATTATGGGGGAAAATATGACTGGCTTGGAGTTAGCTGAAAAACTTTATTATCAGTACGGTTTGTCCATGCTTGATGAAAAGTTCGGTGCGTACAAGCATAGGATAACTGTTGGCCTTGTGGGAGATGGTTCCGAATGCTATGGATATGACGACGAAATCTCAAGAGACCATGATTGGGGCCCGTCGTTTTGCCTCTGGTTGAATAAAAATGATTATAGTGTTATCGGTGACATGCTCCAAAAAGAGTATGATAAGCTCCCTAAAACTATTGGAGGCTACAGCCCGCGAAAAGTCAGTGACTGGGGTGAAAACCGGTTTGGTGTTTTTGAAACAGGCAAATTCTATAAAAATTTTATTGGTTTGGAAAGGTCACCAAATAATCTTCATGAGTGGTTCAAAATACCTGAGAATTATCTCGCCGCCTGTACTAATGGGAAGGTGTTTTATGGCCCGCCCGAAGAATTTATGCAAATAAGAGACAGTCTCAAACAGTTTTACCCGGAGGATATCAGGCTGAAAAAGATTGCCGCCCGTTGTATGACTATCGCCCAGTATGGTCAATACAATTATGGGCGCTGTATCAAAAGAAAAGAATATGTTGCCGCCCGGTACGCTGAAACCAAGTTCTGTAGTGATGTAATTTCAATGATTTTTCTTATAAATAGGGAATATACGCCATTTTTTAAGTGGATGCACAGGGCTGTTGAACGACTGCCTGTTTTAGGCGCATTTACTTATAATAAGGTTTTTGAAATTGTTACCGTTAATGATTACAGTCAAAAAAATGCTTTGATCGAAGAAGTCTGCGGCCGAATTATACAGGAGCTTAAAATGCAAGGTTTAAGTGATTCCCCAAGCGATTTTCTACTGGATCACGGGCCTGTCATTCAGCAAAAGATTGAGCATCCTGAACTAAGAAAGATAAACGTTTGGGCAGGTTGACATTTCCGAAGTATGTCCCGGGGCGATTGGCGGAATTGATGCGCAGTCACCGGCCGATTCAGAATTCCCCGCACCGGGTGCGGGACATAACCTTTGACGGGCAACCGCCCGTAGGGCGGTTTAGTACAGCAGCCTGGAGTTCTGCATATAGTCACAGATAAACTCGTTTTCCCCGTTGAATATATTGAATTTTGTCTCTATATAGTCCGGCATGGAGGTGAGGCTGTTTACCAGAATCCTCACCATGAGGTTTCTCACCCTGGCCTCGGGCCCGGCCAGGTCCTTCCCATAAACCGCTGACATGGCCGGAAAACATTTTGCAAAGGATTCGTTGGCCTGATCCGGCAGGGCGTGGGACAGCGCCAGCAGCTCAATGTACTTTCTATCGGTGTGTAACCCCGTATCGCCGGCCTGTATCTTCATTCCACTTTCATAAAAAAGCTTCAGGGACTCTTCCAGAGGACTTACACCGCACCAGTAATAGAACCACCTGTTCTCCCCCGCATCCAGAACTCTATCAATCTTACCGCTTTTAACGGTTATTTTTCCGTTGTCACGGCTAATCTCCACAACCCTGGACTTGTCTTTGATTTTGCTGTATCCGGAATTGTACTCCGTCCGGGAATAGGCTGTTATTTTGTGAAAGTTTATTATTATATCAGACTGGTATTCAATCCGGGGCAGTGCCTTTACCGAGTCCAGTATTTGTCCCATCAGTTCAGGCAGGTCTCCCTCAAAGGGTACTGCCCGGGAGAGGACAATGTCTCTGCTCTTGCTCATGCTGAACATGGATTTTACCCGCAGAGCCAGAAAAATCATTGCTGCCAGTATAATTAGAAATGCCGGTAGGAATAGTATTCTTGCCATTTTAGTAATTGTACTCCCGTTTTTCTTTTTAAATTTTACATGCTTCGCGGTCCATATAAAAATAAAGCATACCGGGCCTCAAGTCAAGGATTAAAAAGGAGGGCAAGCCCTCTGCCTTCCGGAGTGTTCGCTTAGAACATTAACCCTTTACCGCATATTTTACTTGTCAACTCTTAATTCTCCCGGCCGCATCAGGACTTTAACATTATCGGGCAGGGTAGGGAGAACCACCTCGATGGGCTCGCTTATATAGTCCCTTTTTTCGGCATCAATGAAAAATCCCTGCAGAACAACGGTTTTTCCGTATTGATAGAGATAAGAGAAATTTTTTTCAAGGTCAAAATAGCCTGCGCAGGCCTGGCCTTCTTTTAGCCGGATGGGAAGCGGAGGGTTGGAGGAGGCTCCTTCACTGTTGGGAACTACTATCCTTTTCCCCTCAGGGGCTATAACCCCGAAAATAGTAACCGTCAGGGGCTTCTTGCCGTTATTTACAGCTGTTATAACCAGCATGTGCCTGTCAATTCCGGCTTCTTCCCCGTGCTGTGCCGTCACCCTGACATTAATCCTGCTCTGGGACAGGAAATAGTACAGGGTAAAAGTGGAAATTATAGCTGCATAAATGGCCATTATTTCAAAAATCCATTCATTGGGGTCGAAGGGCATACACAAAAACCTCCGCATTAAAGCTGGTTCAAAGCAATATAATAATTTTTATTCGCCTCCGGAAGGGGATAACCTTTAGGATAATGATATAATTAATAATAATGTCCTAAAAAAACGTACATTTGTCATTTTCCTTTTTTAAGGTGAAACAAAACCATTATATAGTTCGCCTCACTTTTAATGACATTGAATATTTAATTTGATAACTGCCGGGAAGACTATATAGTCACATCCGCCGAGTATTTCAGACACTGGGATACTGCCGGCGCCGGTCTGAATATCTGGGAATGCAGGAAAAAAAGGTATATTGACCCCAAAGACTAACGCAAATTATTCTGGATTCTGACTTCTGACTCCTGTATTCCGACCACAAAAAATAGTTCTTTAGCTAAGGTAACGGAGGTTTCTGATGTCGGAACTGGATCCCAGGCTTGACGCCATTGTGAGCCACATTCCCCCCGGCTCCAGGGTGGCTGATATAGGCACCGACCATGCCCTTCTGCCGGTTAGCCTTGTTAAAACAGGCAGGGCATCCCGGGTGGTGGCCACCGAGCTCAATGAAAAGCCGTATCAGACGGCGTTGCGCCAGGTAATGGAGTCGGGCGTAAACAGCCTGGTAGAGGTAAGGAGGGGGGACGGTTTGGTAGCCCTCCGCCCCGGCGAGGTTGATGTGGTGGTGATAGCGGGTATGGGGGGCAATACCATCGCCGGAGTGCTGGAAAGGTCCCCGGAGGTGCTGGCCGGTGTTACACGCCTGGTCCTGCAGCCTATGTCGGACCCGGGAGACCTCAGGATGTGGCTTGCCCGTAACGGATGGCGGCTGGCCGATGAAGAACTGGTAAAGGACGATGGAAAATTTTACGTTATAATAGCGGCCGTTCCAGGAGAGGAGCCGTGCCGGGACGGTTTTATGATGGAGATAGGCCCCGTCCTGGTGGGGAAGTGCAGCCCCTATCTGGTGGAGTACCTGGAAAAGATAAAGGGTGACTATCAGAGGGTCTTAAGCGGGCTGGCCAGGAGCAGGAGCGACGAGGCTATGGCCAAGGCCATAGCCCTTACATCCAGGCTGACCAGAATAACGGAGGTGATTAACCGGTGCAGGCAAGGTGCGGTCTGATTTTTCAATTGATAGAGCAGTTTTTCCCCCTGGATCTGGCCGAGGAATGGGATAACTGCGGCATTCAGGTAGGAGACCCGAACAGGCCGGTGGACAGGGTCCTCCTGGCCATGGACATGGATGAGGCCGTTCTTTCCGAGGCCCGGGACAAAGGAGCGGGCCTGGTGGTCACTCATCACCCCCTGGTTTTTAAAGGGATAAAGCAGATAAGGGAGGACCGGGGGCCAGGAAGGCTTCTGGCCAAAATAATAAGGGCCGGGATAACGGTCTATTCAGCCCATACAAACCTTGACAGCGCCCAAAAGGGGGTTAACGCCGTTTTGGCGGAAAGGATAGGGCTCACCGGCATAAGGGTGCTCAGGCCTGCCAATGAAAAATACTTAAAGCTGGTGGTGTTTGTCCCATCTGAAAGTGTGGAAGCTGTGCGGGAAGCCCTGGCCGGGGCCGGGGCCGGGTGGATTGGCGGCTACAGCGACTGCGCCTTCATGCTTAAGGGGACCGGCACCTTCAGGCCGCTGGAGGGGACAAGCCCCTACATAGGGAAAACTGGAGAACTGGAAAAGGTGGAGGAAATAAGGCTGGAAACCATTATTCCGGCCAGGATTGCCGGAGTGGCCGTAAAGGCAATGCTGGAAGTCCACCCCTATGAGGAGGTGGCTTACGACCTGTATCCCCTGGAGAACAAGGCGGCTGAGAGCGGCATCGGCAGGGTGGGCCGGTTAAAGGAAGCCCTCACCTTAGAACAATTTACCGGCAGGGTAAAGGAGACCCTTGACCTCCGGGCGGTCCGCCGGGGAGGCTCCGGCAGCAGGCGGATCAAGACAGTGGCGGTATGTGGAGGGTCCGGCGGCGATTTCTGGCCCCTGGCCCTGAATGCCGGGGCCGATGTACTGGTCACCGGCGATATAGGCTATCACGCGGCCAGGGACATGCTGGCCTCAGGTATGAGCTTCATTGACGCAGGCCACTACGGAACCGAGAGGGTTGTTCTGGAGGCCCTGGCCGGATACCTGAGGGACGGCTGCCGCCAAAGAGGCATAAACATAGATATTATTGTCTCCGGGGTAAACGGGGATCCCTTTGCATATATCTAGCCCCCAACCCCTCTGTACCTATTTAGTACGGTGGCAAATTCTCCCCATAGTACAAGTGCGGCAGGATCTCTGGTGGAGAAAAGCAGCCTGTCGGCCAGCAAGGCGTTTATTTCAGCCGCCGGGTCCCACAGCCCGGAGGTGACCTCCCGCTTTCTCAGGCGGTTTAAAACGGTGGCAAATTCTCCCCACAGCAATTGATCCGCAGGCTTCCTGGAGGTGTTTATTATATTGTCCCTTAAAAGCAGGCTTATTTCCTCTGCCGGGTTCCATGATGGTAAGGGAGGGGATACTCCCCTCAGCCTGTTAAGGGTGGTGGCCGTTTCCCCCCAGTTGACTTGCGAGTCATAAACCCTGGGGGTATTTATTATTTTGTCGGCTAAAAGCTGTGCCATCTCCCATTCCGGGTCCCACGGGTTGTCTTTGAGAGGGAGGGAGAGGGCTCCGGCTATACCCAGGGCAATGGAGTAGGAAAGGCCGGCCATAAAAGGCTCATCTGCCAGCAGGGAAGTATCCTTTTCGCTGTCAATAAACAGGTTTTCCAGGAGGACGGCCGGCATTTCGGTAAGCCTCAGCACTGCGAATCCCGCCTTTTTCCTGCCCCGGTCCACTACTCCGTACTGCTTGAGGTAGGATACAACCTCGCTGTGAATGATGCTCCGGTACCTTATTGCTGTTTCCGAAGCCTGTCTGTAAACATAGCTTTCAAATCCGGTTCCCCCGCCGGAATTTATGTGTATGGACAGAAAAAAGTCTGCATTTAAAGAATTGGCCAACTCGGCCCTGGCCCGCAGGCTCACGGCGGAGTCATTTTTTCTGGTCAGCTTTACGTTGCATTGATAGCGAAGCAGTTCGCCGACAATCCTTTTACATATTTTAAGAGTAAGATCTTTTTCATAAAGGTCAAAGCCGATTGCGCCAGGATCTTCACCGCCGTGCCCGGGATCTAGTACTATTGTTAAAGACACACCGACACCCCCGAAAAGAATGTTATTAAATACTATTGAACGGGCGCAGCGGTTGTGACAAAAAAAGAGCCGGGCGTTTGACACCCCGGCTCTTTTCCAGATGCTTTTGTATTAAAGGAAAAACAGAAGCAGGTACCCGGTGCATATTATTATAGACATTATCATCATGGGAAAGGCCACCTTGGTAAAATGGATAAAGGTTATCAAAATCCCCCTTTTTTCCGCCATACCGGCCACCACAACATTGGCCGAGGCGCCTATAAGGGTGCCGTTGCCTCCCAGGCAAGCCCCCAGGGACAGCGACCACCAGAGCGGGTTCAGGTCGGTTATGCCTCCCAGCCGCCCCATGTCCTGTATAAGAGGGATCATGGTGGCCACGAAGGGTATGTTGTCCACGAAGGCCGAGGCTATGGCCGACAGCCAGAGTATAAGGAGTCCGGTGGATCTTATTTCTCCGCCGGTAAGCTCCAGGGACTTTCTGGCCACCGCCTCTATTATGCCCACTTCTTCAAGTGCTCCCACTATCATGAACAGCCCGGCGAAGAAGAATATCACCGGCCACTCCACCGCGTGCAGGGCATGCTCCGGCTCTTCCCTGGTCAGCAGCAGCAGCAGTATGGCTCCGCCAAGGGCCACGGTGGCCGACTCCAGGTGCAGGTATTGGTGCAGAACAAATCCCAGTATGGTTATCCCTATCACCATAAGGCACTTTTTGAGAAGGGGCCCATCTTTTATTTGTTTTTCGGGTTCCATGGCCATTATTTCAGCCTTTAAATCAGGCGTGGTGATCAGGGTCTTGCGATACAGCACCCTAAGCCATGCCAGGGTGGCTATCAGCACCACCACTATTACCGGCGTCAGGTTTATGACGAAGTCCATAAAGCCCAGCCCGGTGGCGCTGCCTATCATAATATTGGGCGGGTCGCCTATCAGGGTGGCGGTTCCCCCTATATTGGAGGCTACCACCTCGGCAATAAGCATGGGTACCACATTTACCTTTAGCCTCTCGGCTATGGCGAAGGTCACCGGCACCACCAGCAGCACGGTGGTTACATTGTCCAGGAAGGCTGAGGCAACCGCAGTGATGACGGATAGTGAAAGCATTATGGTAAGGGGCTCTCCCCTGGACTTCCTGGCGGCCATTACCGCCATATACTCAAACACCCCGGTATGCCGGGTGATGCCCACTATGATCATCATTCCTATGAGTAGCCCTATGGTGTTGAAATCTATGGCCTCGATGGCCTTTTCCTGGCTGATCACTCCCGCCAGTATTACTATCAGTGCTCCGGCCAGGGCCACCACCGTACGGTGTATTTTCTCGGCTATGATCATGGCATAGGTGAGGAGGAAAAGGCCTCCAGTGAAAATCACCTGGGTTTGTTCAGACATTTCGTAATCCTCCTCTTTTTCTACTTACCCAGCGGTGACAGGCCTATAAGGGGCCAGTAGGTGAACATGAATACGGTCATGAGCGCCAGTAAGAGCAAGGTAGCGGGAATACCGGCTGTAAAAAACTCCCCGGTGGTAAATTGCTTGGACTCGTAGGCCATGGCGTTGGGCGCCGCCCCTATGAGAAGAAGGAAGGGCATGCCTGCGGCGGCCGTTGCCGTGTAAAGTATAAGCTGGGGGTTTACGCCCATATACTGGGCGATAACCAGGGCCACCGGCAGAGTTATGGCGATGGCGGCCACGTTCATAATAAAGTTGGTCATTATAGAAACCAGTATGGTTACTCCAATCACAAAGAAAAGCCAGGGGGCTCCCTGCAGCAGTGAAAGCCACTTGATGGCCATCCACTGGGCTGCTCCGGTCTGCCACAGGGCAAAGCCTATGCTCATGGCGCCGCTGAAGAGAAGTACAATGTTCCAGGGGATCTTTTTTTCAAGGTCCTGCACATCCAGTATGCCGGTGGCGAAGAATAGAAGGCCTGCCAGTAGGAGCGGAATGGACCGGTCAATGCCTTTCAGAGCAGGTACTATAGCCTGTAGAATGAGCATTAGCAGGGCGCAGCCAACAATAATTATTACAAAAATCTCTTCTCTGGACATGGGGCCAAGCTGTCTGTACAGGTCGGCTGCCTTGTTCCGGAGACCCGGAATGGTCTTCTTTTCAGGCTTAAAGAACACCAGGAGTATTGCCCATAGCAGAAATACCATCAGCCATCCAAAGGGAGCCATGTGTAGAGAAAATTCTATAAAGGTAACATCTACTCCGGTAAACTCCTTGAAAAAACCGACCGCAGCAGGGTTGCGGGCGCCGCCCAGCAGTGTGCATATGCTGCCGGCGCCGGCAGTGAAGGCCATGCCTATAAACAGTGCCTTGCCGAACTTGGTGGGCTTGCTGCTGCTTCCTCCGTCCTCGTTATACAGCGCCAGTATAGTCAGGAAGATGGGGATTACCGTGGCCGCTACTGCGGTATGGGCCATTATATGAGTGAGGAGCGCGGTGACCACAAAGCTCCCCAGCAGTATCATACTGGTCTTTTCACCCACTATCAGGAGCATTTTGTAGGCCAGGCGCTTGGTAAGCCCCACCTTGGTAAAGGTAAGTCCTATCAGCAGCGATCCCAGTATAAACAGAACTGTCGGGTCCATAAAGTCCCTCATGGCCTCCTTGGCGGGCCGGATCATGAAAAGCGGCTGCAGTATGCCTATGGCTATACTGGTAACGCCGATGGGAATAACTTCAAATACCCACCATACCCCGGCCAGAAGGAACAGCCCTATGGCCGACTTCCCGGCGGCCGAGAGGGCGAAGGACTTGCCGGCAGGGTCAACGGCCGGGGCAAAGGGCGGGAGGAGGTGGAACAGAAAAAGCAGGCCGACCCCCAGGAGCAGAAATAGTACATTTTTCTTATCTAGTGTCATTTTAACGCCTCCCCTCAGTAAATACAGGTAAATCTTCCAGCTCATACACTGTGCTTATTCTTTAAGTAATCAAATATTTTTTTAAATAAGGAAGAAATAAAGTTCACGCCATTTAGATCTTTTTCCGGTATACCCGCTCCGCCGGTAACTGATCCTATACGCCTGCCCGCAAATTCGCAATGGCTCTTTATATCGATAACAGAGGCCATTGCAGATTTCAGCAGTTTATCGTTTGCCGGCTCACCTGTCCCCATTACCAGCACCTTGTCTATATATGAGGCCGGCTTTCCGGGGCAATCAGCCAGCTGCTTGAATAAAAACACATCCCTGACAGCATAGTTCCTTTTTTTCTCCAGGCGGGCCATATGACGGAAGGTATTGTATAGTAATTCACATGAGGTCCCTAAAAAAAAATCAGGTCGCAAGCCACGTATTTCCAACCCCAGCAGTAATTCTGCGGTTTCCTTGACTTTCTTTTCTTTCAGCGGCAGGAGTCTTAAGGGGAATCCCCTGTTATCCAGTATTAGCGCGTTTTCTTCTTCCATCCAGCACACCAGACCCCCGGGGTCGCCCCACTGCAGTGTTTTTTTTAAAATCAGCTCATTGAATAAAGGTTCATCGTAGATGCCGGTATATTTTCTTTTGCTGTCCCGGAGCAGTATTTCCCTGAATTCCTCTTCTCCGCAGCGGCGTTCAACCTTAAATGAGTCTTCCAGCGCCATTATGTAAGCTGCTTTCAGGTATTTGGACCAGGGGAGACCGGAATCTGTGATCTCCTTATAGAATACAAGGGTTTTATTAAGGTCTTCGATAAGGGGCTTCATTCTGTCCGGCCGCATCTTAAAGATACCGGAAAGGTTCACCAGCTGTATATGCCTTATTTTCCCGGCCTCCCTGCGGCTTTCCAGGAGCTTGAGATACAGATATTCTTTATCTT
>JAMCVT010000022.1 GCA_023475565.1 Actinomycetota bacterium | reverse complement strand
CAAAGCTAAGGGAATGGTGGAAAGATGTCAGCCTCATAGTCTGGGGACCTTCGTCCAGGCTTCTTTCAGATGATGCGGAACTTCAGGAATATATGGCCAGGATTATAAAGGCCGGGGTGGAAGTAATGGCGTGCAAGGCGTGCACCGATATGTACGGGGTGTCCGGCAAACTGGAGGAGATGGGCATAGAAGTGAAATACATGGGCCTGCCCTTTACCCAGATTTTGAAAGAAGGCTGCCGGGTGATAACCGTTTAGTCAGGAGGCTGTAAAAAAGATTCAGCACTTATCGGGGCGGCTCCGGGGCCGCCCTATATTTTTCGATTTCAGGTCAAGGGATCTTCTTGTGTTGGCACGCATTTAAGAAAAAATTA
Source organism: Actinomycetota bacterium (assembly GCA_023475565.1). GTDB lineage: Bacteria > Bacillota > Desulfotomaculia > Desulfotomaculales > Desulfocucumaceae > BRHc4a. Next base: position 3,703 of record JAMCVT010000022.1, on the reverse strand, counting down.
AGCTAATGGTAAGAAGGATGTAATTTTTAAGTTTTATTCTATTATCAGCAGCAGTACAGTTCGGCATATGAAAAGGTTAGGGGGCTGGTTTTATGAAAGAATGGGTATGCTCGGTGTGCGGATACGTTTATGACCCGCAAAAGGAGAATCTTCCGGGTGAGTCTGTTGGGGCTGCCAGGTGTGGTTTTACCGGGAATGGGGCGGAGCCGGACGGCGACTTTAGCTGTATGCAGTGCGGGGCCGGGAAAGAAGAGTTTAAAATTGTTGTTGGAGGTTCTGTATTTATGAGCGATGAAGGTAATAAGCCCCTTGTTGCCCAGGTTACCATTTCCAGGGAAGATTTAGGAGATGAAGAGGAAATGAAGCGGGCCAAGCTGTTTAATCCCCCCGACTCGTGCGGGCGGGAGGAGGACCGGTTCGGGAAACAAAACAGCAACGGCTAAGAAAAAAGCCTTGTTGCTTTCATGATAACCCCTCTTTTTTCCCCTGGCCGTTTAATAATAGCCAGGGCTTTTTTTTATGTCAAGGCTTTTTGAAAATAATGGTCAGGCAGGGGGTTGTCTAATATAAAAACCGTGGGGAAAATTATCCAAAGACCAACCCTAATTCCCAATTCCTGGTTCCCAATTCCCGCTTTCCTGGATTACAGGCCAACCCTGCCCAGGTAGCGGCCCAGTTCCCTGAATTCCGAAAGTATCAGGTCTTCCAGGTCCCTTCTGTAAATTGCCGCCGCCGGGTGATACATGGGGTAAATGCTGAAACTCGGAGCAATTATCAGCCTCCCGTGCCAGTCCCCTATTCCGTATTTTTTTCCACAAAGCCATCTAAGTGCTACATTTCCAAGCGTTACCACGGTCCCGGGGCTTATTATTTCCAGTTCCCTGTTCAGCCACTCCCCGCACAGTGGGATTTCCCGGCCGGGGGTGCGGTTTCTCCTTCCGCTGTTGGCGGTGGGCCGGCACCTCACCACATTGGTGATATAGATGTCGCTTCTGGCAAGGCCGGCCTCGGCGAGGTAGTGGTTTAACTTTTTACCGGCCTCCCCGGCAAAGGGGATGCCATGCTTGATTTCATTGGCGCCGGGGGCCTCGCCCACGAAAACCACCGTCGCCTTTCCGGGGTCGCCCCCGTCCCGCACGGGATTGATTCTCTCCAGGGCCAGGGGGCATTTCCGGCAGCAGGATATATTCCGGTAGAGCTCGTCCAGTTCCTTCAGCATGCTTATCTCCCGTCAGCTGTTTTTTGTCAAATGGCTTTTCTTGATGTATAGGCTAGGAAAGTTTAAACTTGCCCCCGTCCATTATTTTCATCAGGTGGGCGGCTGCCAACATCTTTGAGTTGAGCATGTCCGTGATTTGGGTAATGGCCAGATCGGCCTGCTCCCTGACCGTGGCGCCTTCCCGTGAGCATTTGTGTATTTCCTCGCTGAGCGCCCGGCGGGACTCATCAAGCCGGGCGAAGCTTATGGCGGTGGAGAAAACGTCCAACAGCAAATTCCTTTCCATGTCCGGGTCGAATTCCGGCAGGGGAACGCTGTTTCCCCGGTATATCTCGATGAGCGCGGCCAGCAAGTACCGGGAGTCCGTGCTTTTTGTGCTATTGTCCATGATTTTCGCTCCTTTGAATTATAATTTATGAATAAATTCTACAACCTACAACCTATAACCTATAACTTTAAATGTATTCAGGGAAGAAAAGTGAGCATTTTGAGCCCGGAAGCCCCGTCATACTCCCGGACTGCGCCGGTACCCACCATTTCCAGAACTATCAGCTCAGCCACAAGGTATACCCCGGCCTCTCCCCTGATGCATCCCATAAGTGCGTCACCGCCCCGGCCTACCGCCCCGTGCAGGTGGATGGCCGGCTGCCCGGATTCGTCCCGGAACATTGTGCCCACTCCTATTACCTCCCGGCAGTCGTCAAACTTGCGCCAGACCGGAACCGGCGGGATAGAGCACTCTTCGGGGCCCACCACCAGGGAGGCGTGCTTAAGTGCCCCGATAACGTACAGGACCGCCGCCTCAATTTTTTCTTCTTCGGCCAGATTCTTCATTTCTTTTATCAGGTCGTCCCCGTGGTCGGCCCGGGCGACAAATATCCGGCCGGTATTTCCCTGCCGGTACCTCATGTTCAACAACCCCCCGCATGTGAAGTGTTTTATCCCAAGTATACCATGAAAGTCAATATTCTCCTTCCAGGCTATATTTTCTACCGAACCCAGAAAAACGCCCGCCACCATCATCACCGCCGAGCTGTATCCCATTCCCGGGGTGTCGGCGCCAAGCCCGGCGAAAACCAGTGCGAATGAAATTATGGTCGACAAAGCCGCAGGGCATTCCCCCGGAAAGGGACCGCCGGATGCATAAAACCCCGATGGGCCCAACCGGTGCAGCTATTGAAAAGCCGGCAACAATTCCACTGATGATCAGTTGAGCTTCCATATCATACGTTCCTTGACCGGAAGTTTCCGGTGCTGGCATTTACCGGAAATAGGGCTTGTTGTTGCATTACAGGGCGCATATAATAACTGTACCGGGAAAAGTTATAATATGCGGCTTTTTTTCCGGTTTTCAGCGCTTTTTAAGCCCCGCGTGTAAAAAATTAAAAAGGAGAGACTGCCCGTGATTAAAATTAAGGACAGTGTTTACTGGGTTGGGGTAAAGGACTGGGAGATCAGAAGGTTTCACGGTGAGGAATACACCACCCACCGGGGATCCACTTACAACTCATATTTGATAATGGACAAAAAGACCGTGCTGGTGGATACCGTCTGGACGCCTTTTCACGAGGGATTCTTGGAGGATCTGGAAAAGGATATAGGCCTCGGAAATATCAGCGCCGTGGTTGTAAACCACACCGAGCAGGACCATGCCGGAAGCCTGGCCTACCTGATGGAAAAGATACCGGAAACGCCTATTTACTGCACAAAAAACGGGGCCATGATGATTAAAAAGCATTTCCACAAGGACTGGAACCTCAATGTGGTTAAGACCGGGGACAGCGTTGACCTGGGGGACAACAGGCTGATCTTTGTGGAGACGCCCATGCTGCACTGGCCCGACAATATGGCCACGTATGTCTCCGGAGCCAATGTACTCCTGTCCAACGACGCCTTCGGCCAGCACTATGCCTCTCCGTATCTTTTTAATGACCAGGTGGACCAGGGGGAGTTGTTCCAGGAGGCCATGAAGTACTACGCCAACATTCTCACCCCCTTTAGTAAGTTCGTAAAAGCCAAAATAAAGGAAATCGCGGGGCTGAACCTGCCCATAGAGATGATCTGCCCCAGCCACGGCATTATCTGGAGGGAAAACCCCATGCAGATTGTGGAGAAATACGACCAGTGGGCCGGGGATTACAACGAGGGCACGGCAATTGTGCTTTATGACAGCATGTGGGGGGCGACAAAAAAGATGGCCCTGGCCATAGCAAGGGGCCTGGGCAGCAGGGGTGTGGGCGCCAGGGTTTTCAACATAGGAAAGTGCGACAGGAATGACCTTATCACCGATATTTTCAGGTCCAGGGGAGTAATAATAGGCAGCTCCACCATCAACAAGGGCATATTGAGCTCAACGGCCGCCCTTCTGGAGGTTATAAAGGGGCTGCAGTTTAAAAACAAGATTGCCGCCTCCTTTGGCTCATACGGCTGGAGCGGGGAATCCATCTAAGTGCTACATTTCCAAGCGTTACCACGGTCCCGGGG
>JAMCVT010000151.1 GCA_023475565.1 Actinomycetota bacterium | reverse complement strand
AATTTAAAAAAGAGCGGTATCCGGCAGCGGATACGCTCTTTTTTTACTTCTAAGAAAAGCTGTCGGGTCGGGAGACGGGTGGTGCTCAAGGGCACTGCTTCCCGGTCAGGAGCACGGGAGTTGTTAATGCATTCCTCATTCAGTGGCTAAATTGACACGGAGTTTAACTTTTACAGATTGTAATCTGTAACCCGGCTCTCAGAAGTTTTGTGCAGAGAAGTTCTTAAAAACATGGCATGCAAACTCCCGTCTCCCGTCTCCTGACCGGGAAGCAGTGCCTTTGAGCATCTCCCGACCAAAAAGGAATACATATTAGCAGAGGAAAAGGAAATAACTTTTCCACAGCGAAGATTATTAAAGTGCTTTGCCTTTTGGAAAGGCGGGGGGAGGTGTTTTAAAATGGCGTACCTGGCCCTGTACAGGGAATGGCGGCCCCGCACCTTCAGGGAGGTGGTGGGACAGGAGCATGTTGTCCGCACCCTGGTTAACGCCCTGGGAAGCGGGAGAATTTCACACGCCTACCTCTTTTGCGGCCCCAGGGGAACGGGCAAAACCAGCATTGCCAAGATTCTGGCCAGGGCGGTTAATTGCGTCCGCCCCGGTGAAGAAGGCAGTCCCTGCGGGCAGTGTGATTCCTGCCGGGATATTGAGGCCGGCGCCTCCATGGATGTCACTGAGATAGACGCCGCTTCAAACCGTGGCATTGACGAGGTCAGAGACCTCCGGGAAAAAATAAAATTCGCCCCCTCGTCAGGCAGATACAGGGTTTTTATAATAGACGAGGTGCATATGCTTACCAACGAGGCCTTCAACGCCCTTTTAAAGACGCTGGAGGAGCCTCCCGGCCACGCCATGTTTATACTGGCCACCACCGAGCCCCACAGGGTGCCCCTGACCATACTTTCCCGCTGCCAGAGGTTTGACTTCCACAGGATAGGCGATGATGAGATGGCGGCGCGCTTGAAGGAAGTGGCCGGGGGGTCCGGTATAACGGTGGAGGAAGGGGCGGTAAAGCTCATCGTAAGGGCTGCTGAAGGCGGCATGAGAGATGCCCTGGGGATGCTGGACCAGGCTGCGGCATACAGCGGAAGCCGGGTAGGCGTCGAGGAGATACACCGCATACTGGGAACGGTCCGGGAAGACCTGCTGGATGCTGTTGTAAAGGGGCTCATGGCCGGCCTGGCCGGTGAGGTGCTGGACCTTGTCGGGGAAGTGGCCGGCCAGGGCAAGGACCTGCGGGTTTTTGCCAGGGATATTAATTCCCGTCTTCGCAGGGAAATGCTTGACAGGATGGCCGCCCCCCGCCCGGATGGGGAAGAGATTGACCGGCTTTGCCGGGTTATCGGCAGACTGGCGGCCGCCGAGCAGGAAATGCGCTGGAGCACCCAGCCCCGCATACTGCTGGAAGTAGCTGTGGTGAGGGCCGCCAGGACAATGTCTTTGGGGGGCTCGGGGACTGTTGAGGAGCGGATAGGTGAGATGGCCGCCAGGATCAGGGAACTGGAAGGGCTGGTGGCCGGTTTGGGAGGAAAACAGGGCGGCAGCAGTCCGGCCGGATTGAATCGCCCCCCCGGCGCCAGCCCCGGGGCCGCGGAAAAGTCCGGCGGTGCTGTGGAAACCGGAAGCAGCCGCTTCCCTGCCGGGAGAAAGTCCGGTGGCGTACCTGAACCCGTTCCCGATAATAAAGGTGTAATTGCCGATCCCGATATAAAATATAATGTAGAGGCCAAGAAAAAGGAGGCCCGGCCTCCGGTCCGGGCCGGGGAGGAACAGCCCGGCCCGGACCCGGCAGCTGCAAAGAATGCTTCGGCGCCCGATGTTATTTTAGGTAGAATAGATTCCAGGTGGAATGACATGCTGGAAACGGCCCGCAGGGTATATCCCAATATAGCCACGCACCTTACCCAGGGTAAGGGCTGGCCTCTGGAGACGGACGGGAAAACATTAACCATCGCCTTTCCCAAATCGGAGGCCTATACACCCCTGGCAATGGGAATACTGCAAAATGAGATAAATATCAGGGAGCTTTCCGATCTGATAAAATCTGTGTGCAAGGAAGACCTGCGGGTGCGCCTGGTGGAGTCCGACAAAAAGCCCCCCGCCGGGGCCGGGCGGAAGAAAAGATCTGTGCGGCCCGATGATGTGGAGGCGCTGTTCGGAAAGGCTGAGGATTTGCCGGAGGAGGACTTCGAGGTGTTTGACCTTTAGCGGGCATAATATGCTTTGCCGGCCTGGCAGGTTAAGGTGTATATAAATTCAAGGAGGTAGTTATTATGATGGGCGGCGGAAATATGCAGAAGATGATGAAACAGGTTCAGAAAATGCAGGCGGAAATGGCCAAAATGCAGGAGGAAATGGGAGAACGCACGGTGGAGAGCACTGCCGGGGGCGGGGTGGTAAAGGTGGTGGCCAATGGCCGGCAGGAAGTGGTGTCGGTGGAGATAAAGCCGGAAGCAGTGGATCCCGAAGATGTTGAAATGCTCCAGGATCTTATCCTTACAGCGGTAAACGGGGCATTGAAGCAGTCCCAGGAGATGGTTTCCAGGGAAATGGGAAAACTGACCGGAGGGCTCAACATACCGGGGATGTTCTAACCGCTTACTGGCACTGCTTTCCGGTCTGAATACAGGAGTCAGGAGTCAGAATCCAGAATATTTGTATGCTATTGCCATAAAGCGCTATGAAGGAATGCCAAAGTTGGATTTTTATATTCTGACCTAAGATTATGGCTTATAAGCAGTCTGAACAGGAGTGAAACGAATGAGTGGCGCCGGGCCCATTTCCAGATTGGTTGATGAGTTTGCCAGGCTGCCGGGCATTGGTCCCAAAACCGCCCAGCGTCTGGCTTTCCATGTATTAAACGCCCCTCCCGAGATGGCCCGGGGGCTGGCCCGGGCACTGGTGGAGGCCAGGGAAAAAATATGCCGCTGCTCGGAGTGCTGCGATCTGACCGACAGCGACCCCTGTCCCATATGCAGGGACCCCCGGAGAAACAGGGAGATTCTCTGCGTGGTGGAGCAGCCCAGGGATGTTATAGCCATGGAAAAGTCAAGGGGCTTTAAAGGCCTTTACCATGTGCTGCACGGCGCCATATCCCCCATGGTGGGTATAGGGCCGGGAGACTTGACCGTCAGGGACCTTCTGGAAAGGCTTGCCGGCAAAAACGTAAGGGAAGTGATATTGGCCACCAACCCCAATGTGGAAGGAGACGCCACGGCCCTGTACCTGGCCAGGCTGATAAAGCCGGCCGGAATTAAGGTCACCAGGATAGCCCACGGTCTTCCGGTGGGGGCCAGCCTTGAGTACGCCGATGAAATGACCCTTTCCAAGGCGCTGGAGGGCCGCCAGGAGCTTGGATGACGCTCAAGGGCACTGCTTCCCGGTCAGAATTCAGACACCCCGCCGCAAAGTGCGGCGCCAAGGGCAATGAGAATCTGTGGCCGGGAGTTCGGTTTTCAGCCCGGGCTTTGGTCCCCGGTTGAACCGGCTCTAAGCTCGTCGCTTACGGCCTGACGACCGTCCTCGTACGTACGTCCAGGCACTACTCGGACTGCGGCCGCGTTCTGCGGCCCGCTCTATGCATCGGGGACATTCCTCCGAAGGAGGTGTGTCCCCATACATCTTATTGCTCTGTCACCAAGAGCCGGGTACTAACTAAAATGCTCCGGTCTGAAAGGTCATCCTCCCCTTCGTACACCCCGGACAGGAGGGTTTGGGGTCATTGGGGGGGGCAGTGTTTCAGGATTGAGTTGTTTTGGGCTACATTGAAGCGAAGCGTGGTGTCTATGGTATTTATCATCATAGTTTGAAATATATGCAGAGATACGTAGACGAATTTTGCTTCAGGTATAACAACAGGGAAAGAGATATGTTTAGGCGGTTTTGGAGCAAGCGATTAGAGTTTAATAATATAATTTTTTGCTGGATTTTTCTCTAGAAATATGGAGATTGATGGGATGAAAAATATTTACACAAAAAGGTAATAATTTTTCTTGACAACGATTTTATAGAGTCGCATAATATTAATTAGAAAAAGACAATACTTTTGTAGTAGCTAGGAAGAACTTACCGCTCACCGATATGCGGACATAAGTGGTCGGGATTGAAGAAATTAA
>JAMCVT010000090.1 GCA_023475565.1 Actinomycetota bacterium | reverse complement strand
ACTTCGTACCCGGTCAGCCTTTTGAACCTGGCAAAGGTGTCGGCCGCCACGGTGGTGTAAGCATGGCCTATGTGCAGGTTGTCACTGGGATAGTAGATGGGGGTGGTGATGTAAAATGTCTTCTTGGATTCCATTGGCTCTCTCCCTTCAACTTATAGGCGCTGCTTTTCGGTCGGAATACAGGAGCCAGGAGCCAGAATTCAGAATAATATTTTTGTCTGCTCTGCGTTACGAGCTAGAGAAAATGCCTTAATTATTCTGGATTCTGAATTCTGTATTCTGACGTATAAGCATTACCCTTTAGAAATAAAAAACCCCCGCCCGACACTGCAGGTCGGGGGCGGAGGCACTTTTCCGCGGTACCACCCCGATATTGCCGCTTTATGGCAGGCGGCCTCGGCGGGTTTGGACAAATTGCCCCAACCCCGGGAATTATAACGGATCCCTTCCGGCCATGCCTACCGGCAGCCAGTCTTTTTTACCGGCGGCTTTCGACACGCGGCTCCGGAGCCATGTTGGGCCGTATGGTCCGGCGGGCTTTCACCTGCCCCCGCTCTCTCATGCGGATTGCCCGGCTTACTCTTCTCCTTCACAGCCTGTAAAAAATTTTATTTATAAGCTGAAGATTATTTTAACCGCCCCGGCCCCTAATGTCAAGTTTTCCCTTAACAGTGCAGAACCAGACAAAATTATCCAAAATCTAGAACACCTATTGACTTTTAATGGCATCGTTGGTACCATTTAGTCATGAGCATTTGTTTTTTTGTGTCGCTATTTGTAGAACAAGAGGGGAGGGGTAGAAAATGAAATCGACAGGTATTGTGAGAAAGGTGGACGAGCTGGGTCGGGTGGTTATACCCATAGAGTTGCGCCGCACTATGGGTATCGACGAAAAAGACGCACTGGAAATCTATGTGGATAACGAAAAAATCATCCTCAAAAAGTACGAGCCTGCTTGTATTTTTTGCGGAAACGCCGCTGATGTTCAGGACTACAGGGGAAAAAGAGTGTGCAAGGAATGCGCGCTGGCCATGGTAGACGTGGCTTCCAAATCAAAGGCCATTTAGCTGGTTAACTACAAAAAGATGGTCGATTCATCAGGAGGTTATGCGCCTCCTGATTCTTTTTTTGCCAGTAGGGCTGAATATACCTCTCTTTTAGGTATCCCGGCCTTCCTGGAGGCTTCCCTGATAGCCTCTTTGCGGGAACTGCCCTTCTTTTCAAAATCAAGCACCAGAGCAGCCAATTCATCAATGCCGTGCGATTCGGCCTGCCCGCCTTCAGCTCCACCCTCAATGCCGGTGAACCCTTCCAGCACCAGGGTAAACTCTCCCCTGGGGGACTGTTCTTCAAATTTTTCCAGCGCTCCTTCCAGACTTCCCCTCCACACCTCCTCGTAGTACTTGGTCAGTTCCCGGGCGACACATATCCTCCGGTTTCCAAAAGTCCCGGCCAAATCCGCAAGGGTGGTCTTAAGCCTGTGGGGTGACTCGTAGAGGATCATGGTCCTTTTTTCCTCTTTGAGTTCCCTCAGCCGCTCCTTCCTGGCCTTTCCCCGGGGGGGAAGGAAGCCCTCAAAACAAAACCTTCCCGGAGAAAGGCCGGAAACCACCAGGGCGGACAGTGAAGCGCTGGCCCCGGGAATAGGTACCACCCTTATTCCCCCGCCGATAGCCAGGGCTGTCAGGTCCTCACCGGGGTCCGACACCCCGGGCATCCCGGCGTCGGTAACCAGGGCAATGCTCTTGCCCTCCAGGAGAAGGTTTACCAGGTGCGGCCCCTTGCTGCGCCTGTTATGGTCATGGTAGCTGGTCAGTGGGGTGTGTATGTCAAAATGGCTGAAAAGCTTTCTGGCCTGCCTGGTATCCTCGGCAGCCACCAGGTCCACTTCCCCCAGCACCCTTAAAGCCCTTAGAGTCATATCCTCCAGATTGCCTATAGGCGTGGCGCAGAGATACAGCACTCCCCTGTCTTCAGTCAAGAGGTTTCCACCTCCCTGCCTTTCTGTAAAAAGGCGGCGCAAAAGAGGCAGTCCCCGCTGCGCACCCCACCGAAATATATATTACAAATATGAAAGCCCCTGTCATACAGGTTTATCAGGTTGTCCATGCCCTTTGCCCCGCTTACCTCCGCTCCCTGGGAGCGGCCTTCCGGGGAATGTCCGGCCAGCCTGGCCAGCTCATCCTTCAGCCTGGAGTTCTCGTCTTCCAGAGAATGAACATGCCTTTTAATCCTTGCAAGATCCACAGCAAGTTCTTGAATTCTTGCCTCCATTTGCCTGATCACTTGAGCCAGAGGATGAGCCATTTTCACCCCTCGTTCCCTTGGTAACAATTTCTTCAACGGTATAGTCCTGTACTGCCTTGCTCTCTTTCAATTCAACTGATATGGTCTTTTTAAAAATATTTATCCCGATAACCTTACCCTCACCCTGGGGGGTGACAACCCTGCTTCCCACCTCGGGAAACTCTTCCCGGGCAAGCTCATAGGTGTCGTTCTCATACTTGAGGCAGCACATAAGGCGGCCGCATATACCGGATATCTTGGTAGGATTAAGCGAGAGGTTCTGGTCCTTGGCCATCCTGATGGAAACCGAGGCAAAATCGGCCAGCCAGGTGGAGCAGCAGAGTTCTCTGCCGCAGCAGCCCAGGCCGCCCATCATCTTGGCCTCATCCCGCACACCTATCTGGCGCAGCTCTATGCGCGTCCTGAAAACTGCCGCCAGGTCCTTGACCAGATCCCTGAAATCTATCCTGCCCTCGGCAGTAAAATAAAATATTATTTTATTTCCGTCAAAGGTCTGCTCAACCCCCACCAGCTTCATGGGGAGCCCGTGGGTGGTTATCTTTTCCAGACCGATATGATAAGCCCTGGTCTCCTTGTCGCGGTTTTCCCTAAGCTGCCTTCTGTCTTCGTCAGTGGCCTTTCTGAGGACCTTTTTAAGGGGGGCCACCACTTCTTCCTCGGGAACATCGGCGGTGCCCGTCACCACTTCACCATACTCTATTCCCCTGGCGGTCTCCACTATAACGTCGTCATCCACTCCCAGCTCCATGTCGCCGGGGTCAAAATAGTATACCTTCCCCGCTTTTTTAAACCTTACCCCCACCACGTGGTATGTCATGTGTCACAAAACCTCCTCCAGCCGGGCAGCGCCCGGGGCCTTACCGGCCAGTCCCAGAAACAGCGCCTCCAGGGCAAGCTGGACATTGGCGCTGGCTGAAAGTGAACCTTTAGCCTTCTCTGTATCAACAATTATTTCCGTCAGCCTTCCGGTGCCATAACAGCCCGCCAGGTTCCCTATTTCTTCCTCCCGGTCGGAATTGAGCAGGCGCCTGCCGCCAGTCTCATTATACATCAATGCGTCACGGAACCAAATAATCATCATTTCCAGGAGCGGAGCCACCACTTCTTTCTTTACTGCAGCGTCTCCGGCCAGGGCCAGGGCCTCCTCCACCGAGGCGCCAGTGAGCCTCCTGATTATTTCATAGGCCCTTTCCCTGAGGGAGAGACCCCCGGCCATAAGCCCCAGGGCCTTTCCAAGACTTCCCCCTGCCAAAGAGGCCGCCAGGTCCGCACCCTCCCCAACTTCCCCCGCAACCCTTATCATACCCTTTACCACCTGGGATTTCAACAGAGGCTGAAAATACATGTGCCGGCAGCGGGAGACAATGGTGGGCAGTATAGCCTGAGGCCTGGCTGTTACCAGTATCATCACCACTCCGGGCACCGGCTCCTCCAATGTTTTAAGCAGGGAGTTGGCGGCCTCCTGGGTCATCAAATGGGCGCCGTCCAATATCCTTACCGTCCACATTCCTGTGGCCGGTCCATACTGGGTGCCGGCCACCAGCCTCCGGAGCTGGCTTATCTTCAGGGTGGCGCCCTCGGGGCGGATCACCTCCACATCCGGGTGTATTCCCCCGGCCACTTTCCGGCAGCCGTCGCACTGCCCGCAGCCGTCCCCCCCGCCGGGGCTGCCGCACATAAGAGCGCCGGCAAAGGCCAGGGCGGTGGTCAGCTTGCCCACCCCCTCAGGGCCGGAAAAGAGATAGGCGTGGGCTACCCTGCCTGAAGCCAGCGAGCCTTTCAGCATCGTTATTATATCATCATGCCCGATAATATCCCTCAACAGATTCAAAACGAATACCTCCACCTGAGATCGGAAGAGCACAC
>JAMCVT010000070.1 GCA_023475565.1 Actinomycetota bacterium | reverse complement strand
TCTGGCAGAATAGCCCCTGGCCCCTTATATGGACAGTGAGGGCAGACTGCAAATGATAATGGACAGCGATGCCCTTTTCATCTGTCCCCTAGTGCGGGCGGGTGATATTGATTTGCTGGAGCCCTCATTCCGGGAAGGCGCCGGCCGGATCTGGGGGGAGCTGATCAAAAACAGTCTGATCAGGGAAGGGGTCAGGGCCTATTCTGCCAGAATCGACGGCCAAAGGGACGATCCCTGGACCCGTCTTTTGGGCGGCTGATAAAGCCGGTTGGCTGTGTCTGCAGTGAATTAAATAATTAAACAGCTGAGGGGGGAGTATTTACATGGAAGAAAAAATGTCCCTGTGGAAAATGATGTACGGCGCAGTATGGGGGAGCCCTGCCAAAACACTGGAGCATATAACGCAAAGGCCCCGCTTCTGGGGGGCCTTTGTGCTGATGACCGTGGTCAACCTGCTGCTGACCATTCCGCTGCTGCCCAAAACCCGTGAGGCAGCCCTATGGGCCATGCAGAGCATGCCCGGTGAAATAAAGCTGTCGGCGGCCCAGATAGATTCTTATGCCGGTATTGTGGCGTATTCCTCTATAGCGGCGGCTGTTCTGCTGCCAATGCTGCTGTGGCTTGTAGCTGCGGCGTTATTAAAGCTCTTTAATGCCTTCACAGGGGAAAAGGCCTCTTTTAAAGCTCTTTTGGCAGTCTCCATTTTCTCCTACCTGCCTGTAATACTGGACGGCATCATCAAGACCCCGCTGGTGTGGGCGGCCGAGGTGCAGAATATGAGCAGAATAACCATCAGCCCGGCAATTTTTCTGACTCCCCCCCAGGGGCTGGTGCCGGGCAGGGCCTATACTTTTCTCAGCCAGTTCGATCCTTTTATTATCTGGACCCTTATAATCATGGCGCTGGGAGGGTCCATCGCCATGAAGGTTTCCTTCCGGAAGACCGCCGCCTACATAGCCTCCCTGTGGATGATCCTCGTATTGGGAATTACTTTCCTCTCCCGCAGCCCGGGGGTTTAGAGGAATGGGGACACACCTAAAGCGGAAAGGGGACACACCGAACAAGGAATGGGGACACACCTGCTGAAGTCTAGGCAATCCTTTTAGACAGGAATGTCCCCGATCGGTACTGCCTTTGTGGGTCGAAGGAATGTCCCCGATCGGTACTGCCTTTGTGGGTCGAAGGAATGTCCCCGATCGGTACTGCCTCCGGGGGTCAGAGGAATGTCCCCGATGAAAAGACGCTAAAAAAATGAAATATTTTGGGTTCCGGGTACGTCTATATATTAGGTATTGATTGGCGGGGAGGAGAATTGCTTTTGCAGGCGGGTATTATTTTTCAGAAGATTAAGCAGCGAAAGAAGGTGCTGGCGGGTGTCGGCGCCCTGCTGCTGCTGGCCCTGGTAGTGTCTCTCAATCTTGCCAGGGGCCGGGGTGATGAGGTCATTCCGGTTCAGGCCGCCGGGGTGGAGATTAAGGAGATAGAGGACAGCGTGCTGGTCTCCGGCCGGGTAAGGCTGGTTGAAAAGCAGGAGATATACGCCGACAGTGACTTAACAGTTAAAAAAATCCATGTCCGGCCCGGAGAAATGGTAAAGGAGGGGCAGCTGCTCATTGAGCTGTATGACGGCGATGTGGAGGGTATTCTTGAAGAGGCCGGGGCCACCCTGGACCTGAAAGAGGCGGAGTACCGCCTGGCCCTTGCCAGGCTGCCCATAGAGGCCAGCAGGTACAGGGCAGATCTCGAAAAGGCTGAGGCCGGGATGACCGCGGCCCAATCAAAATATGACAGATACAAAATGCTCTACGGTGAGGGGGCCATCAGCGCCCAGGATTTTGAGGCAGCCGAGGTTGAGCTGAAAAATGCCGGGGCCCAGCTGGAAACAGCCAGGGCCAACCTGGAGTCCAGAGAATCGGGATCTATACCCGGGGATGAGGTCCGTTCCCTGGAGGCCGGGCTTAACGTGGCCCGGGCCCAGTATGATAAAGCCCGGAAAAGATATGACCATGCCAATGTGAAGGCAGAGGTTGACGGAATGGTGTTCTCCATTGAGGTTTCTGAGGGAGATGCCGTGGCCCCCCGCACCAGGCTTTTGACGGTGGGAAATCCTGATAAGCTGGAAATAGCCGTAAGTATAGGGGAGGGAGACAGCAGCAGGGTGAATTCGGGACAGAGGGCCGAAATAAAGGCAGCCGCGCAGCCTGACAGCAGGTACACCGGAACGGTAACCGATGTCTCACCCGGGGCGGTGTCCAAAAGCAATGACCGGGGCGGTGTTTCCATGGAAATCCCGGTGATCATTCAGGTGGAGGGCAATACATCCGGACTGCGGCCTGGGTACACCGCCGATGTGGCCATAATCACCACCGAAAAGAAGTCTGCTCTGGTTGTTCCCTACGAGGCGGTGGTGGAAAAGGACGACAAAAAATATGTATATGTCATAGATAATGCCAGGGCCAAAAAGGTGGAGATTCAAACCGGGCTCAATACCGAGCTGTTTACCGAGGTTACAGGCGGCCTGCAGGAGGGGGACAGGATAGTAGTCAGTCCCCTCGATAAAATAAAGGACGGCGGCGGTGTAAAGGAAGTCCCCGTGGTTAAGGCCTCCCAGGAGGTTAAATAGATGATCAGGATAGCCGGCCTGGGCAAAACCTATAACAGCGGGGAGCACCCCGTGCACGCCCTGAGGGAGGTGGACCTTAATATAAAGCCCGGAGAGTTCGTTGCTGTTATGGGACCTTCGGGATCAGGAAAATCAACCCTGATGAACCTTCTGGGCTGCCTCGATACCCCCACCTCGGGCGACTACATACTGGACGGTGTTGATGTTACCCGGCTGGGGGACGGAGACCTGGCGGCAGTAAGAAACAGGAAAATAGGGTTTGTGTTTCAAAACTTCAACCTGCTTCCCCGCCTGACGGCGCTGCGGAATGTGGAGCTGCCCATGCTTTACTGCGGAGTTCCCGCCCAGGAGCGCCGGGAGAGAGCTTTAAAGGCCCTTTCCATGGTGGGGCTGGAGGATAGGGTGCACCACCGCCCCAACCAGCTTTCCGGGGGGCAGGTGCAGAGGGTGGCCATAGCCAGGGCAGTGGTAAACAGGCCGGTTATTATTATGGCCGATGAGCCCACCGGCAACCTGGACTCCCGTTCGGGCCTGGAGGTTATGGCCATATTTCAGGACCTTAACAGAAAAGGGGCCACCATTGTGCTGGTAACCCACGAGAGGGATATTGCCCTGCACGCGGCCAGGATACTGCACTTTAAAGACGGATTACTGGTGGAGGAGGAAATAAACCCAAGCCCGGCGCTGGCGGGGCTGACCCGGGAAAACCCCGCCGAAGGGGAAAAAGGTGAGGTGGCCGGCCGGTGAATATTCTGGAATCGGTAAGGGTGGCCCTGGAAGGGATAGCGGCCAGCAAGCTGCGGTCAGTCCTCACCACCCTGGGCATAGTGATAGGTATTGCCGCAGTAATTGCGGTGGTTGCCATCGGGCAGGGCGGAAGGGCCATACTGATGGCCGAGCTGGAGAAGGTGGGCACCAATATATTTGCCGTTTTTGTGGACTGGCGTAAAAATGAGGTTTCCACGGGCAGGGAGTTTTCCCTTAACGATGTTGATATAATAAAGAGCCGGGTGCCGGAGATAACTCACCTTTCCCCGGTGAACAACACCTCTGCCGATGTGCGGGGAACCCGTAAAAATATTGTGGTCCAGGTGCTGGGTGTTAATGCGGACATGGCCGTAATAAGGAAGCTGAATTTAAAAAGCGGTCATTTTTTCAGCCGGGATGACGATCTGGGGAGGCGCAGGGTGGCCGTGGTGGACGAGGCCCTGGCCGCTGACCTGTTTGGCCGTACCGAGCCTCTGGGGCAGAAAGTTGTAATTAACAATACACCCTTCATAGTAGTGGGCGTCATAGCCAAGGGGGATTCCCTGCTGGGGTTTGGTGAAAATCCCAAAATTTACATACCAGTGCAGGTCTGGACGTATGTTTTCAGTAACTACGTGGGCTACCTGGAAGGCAGCACCGCCTCAAGGGAGCAGGTAACAGCCGCCATGAACCAGGCCATTAAGGTGCTGGAGAGAAGGCACCAGCAGCCGGGGCTCTACCAGGGCCAGAGCATGGAGCAGCAGATGCAGTCGGCCAACAAGATAACCGGCGTGATGACCCTTATAATA
>JAMCVT010000174.1 GCA_023475565.1 Actinomycetota bacterium | reverse complement strand
CGTGTGCTCTTCCGATCTACCCGTTCCCATCCCGAACACGGTAGTTAAGTCCTCCAGGGCCGATGGTACTTGGGTTTTCCCTGGGAGAGTAGGTCGTCGCCGGAATTAATTTTAAAGGCCCTGCGCTTAAGGCGCAGGGCCTTGCTAATAAGACGGAGGATGTCCGGTTGGACAGGATAGTGTTAAAAATAATGCCGGAGAATGACGGAAGGACAGTTGAGGGAATCCTCAGGGTTGAATACTTCATGTCCAGGTCACTTCTGCGCAAAATAAAAAGGGAAGGCAGCGTCTTTTTGAATGAAAAGGCCGTTTTCCTCCGTGATAGGGTAAAAGCAGGAGACAACCTGGCGGTCAGTATGGACTTTGACGAAAAGAGCCATATACTGCCTGATCATACCCCCATAGAGGTTGTGTACGAGGATAATTGCCTGCTGGCGGTGAATAAGCCTGCAGGGGTGATTGTCCACCCGG
This sequence comes from Actinomycetota bacterium, assembly GCA_023475565.1. Taxonomy (GTDB): domain Bacteria; phylum Bacillota; class Desulfotomaculia; order Desulfotomaculales; family Desulfocucumaceae; genus BRHc4a. Next base: position 19,649 of record JAMCVT010000174.1, on the reverse strand, counting down.
TGATGTGTGAAAATACCAATACCCTGGCTAACTCAGTTATGGGACACTGGATTGAGAAGGGTAAAACAAACCCTGTGTTCAGGCCGGTTTTCAGAATTGACCGGGACACCTCGGGGCTGGTGCTTATTGCCGGAAGTCGCATGGCCCACGCAGGGCTTGACCGGCAGCTGAGGAACAGAGCAATGAAGAGGACATATATAGCGGTTGTACACGGGCAGGTTCATTCGGATGAAGGTGTAATCGACATGCCTGTAGCCAGAAAAGAGGGAAGCATGGTGGAAAGGGCGGTTTCTGATGACGGTGCCCGCGCGGTTACACATTACCGTGTGCTAAAACGCCTTCAGAAGATTGATAATGCCTCGGTGCTGGAGCTTTTACTGGAAACAGGGCGGACGCATCAGATAAGGGTGCACATGAGCCATATCGGGCACCCCCTGCTGGGAGACAGCCTTTATGGCGGCAGCAGGGATATTATCTCGAGACAGGCGCTCCACTCATACCGCATAGCTTTCACTCACCCGGAAACAGGGGATGAAATGGAGTTGAAATGCGACCTTCCGGAAGATATGAAAGAATTAACCCGACTTTTTTAATTTAAATAATGCCTGCTTGACTGCCAGGACGCTTACGTGCTAAAATTTTATTTGTCCGCTGCCGTTCCTCGATAGCTCAACGGTAGAGCAACCGGCTGTTAACCGGTAGGTTGTAGGTTCGAATCCTACTCGGGGAGCCAGTAACAAAAGCCTGCTCATGCAGGCTTTTGCTTTTTACCGGGGTGTCAATAAGGAATACCCGACTATTATGGCTTCTGAATTCTGGATTCTGTATTCCGACAGCATAAGAATTTCAGTATAAGCGTATTATATATTCCCGCTGAGAATGAATGTGTTTTTCGGCGGTAATATTTTTTTTTGGCCTTATTGGGGGAAAATGGTTGTAATATGGATCTTGTTTTAAAAGCTGTTTATGGGTAATAATATGGTTAAGGTCAGACAAAGTCAGGTCAGGCCTTTATCACTATTTAATAGAAGGGTAGTGCCTGAGATGTCCAACATATCAGACCTGATTGAAAAACACCTTAGAGATCTCATCCTTAGCAGCAATCGCGGCCAGGTAGATATACAGAGAAATGTGCTGGCGGAAAAATTTGACTGCGTCCCCTCCCAGATAAATTATGTGCTTACCACCAGGTTTACAGTGGAGCGGGGCTTTGTGGTGGAGAGCAGAAGGGGCGGCGGCGGCTTTGTAAGAATAATAAAGCTGCCCATTGACGACAGGGTGGACACCGTCAGCTTTCTTTGCGATCTGATTGGAAGGGATGTCAGCCAGCAGGCTGCGGACGGAGTAATCAGCCGCCTGCTGGAAGAGGGTATCTTGTCTGAAAGGGAGTCGGCCATCATGAAGGCGGCGATAGGCCGCGATGTGCTGCGCATAGCTCTTCCGGCAAGGGACCAGCTGCGGGCGCTGATATTGAAGTCTATGATCATTTCCATTCTCCAGTACGGTAAAGAGGAGGATTAATCATGAATTGCGAGCGCTGTCAGGTCAGACCGGCCGTGGTGCATCTTACGGAAATAGTGAACAATAAAAAAAGGACCCTGAACCTATGCGAACAGTGTGCCAGGGAGGTCCAGGCCGAAAGCTTTGGAATTATTCCCCAGATGGGCCTGCATAATTTCCTGGCCAGCCTTTTTTCAAGCCAGGTGGCTGCCCACTTTGGATCCGCTGTGAGTCAGGGAGAAAAATGCCCCAGCTGCGGGCTGAGCGAGGCACAGTTTGCCCAGAGCGGTTTGCTGGGCTGCGCTGAATGCTACCGGAAATTCAGTGACCGCCTTGATCCTGTTTTCAGGCGCATGCACGGGATATCAAAGCATACCGGCAAGGTGCCCGAGCGGACCGGGGGAAAGGTAAGGCTGTCCAAGGAAATTGACCGGCTCAAGACAAGGCTCCGTGAGGTAATCGGCAGGGAGGAATTCGAAGAGGCGGCCGGGATCCGGGACCGTATAAGGGATCTGGAAAAAGAAATGGCCGGGGAGGCTGATTAAGTTGTCCATTAAAGAAACTGTAAACAATCCCCACAGTCACTGGATGGAAGCCAGCGGACCGGAAGCCGACGTTGTGGTAAGCAGCCGGGTAAGGGTGGCCAGGAACCTGAGCATAAGCCCTTTTCCGCACCTTCTTTCGGAATCAGACGCCAGAGATATAATACACTCGGTAAGTCTGGCCATAGGGAATAAGGAGGCAGACCGCTCCAGAAGCCTGGAGCTGGTTGAACTGGGTGAATTGGCGCCGGTGGAGAGGCAAATACTAGTAGAAAAGCACCTCATCAGCCCTGACTTGCTGGAAGAATTTCAGAAAAAGGCTGTTGTCATAAGTCAAGATGAGGTTATAAGTATAATGATCAACGAGGAGGACCACCTCCGGCTGCAGTGTCTTCTTCCCGGCCTTCAGCTTAAAGAGGCCTGGGATTCTATAAACCTTCTGGACGATGAGCTGGAAAAGACGCTGGAGTATGCCTATGACGAGGAACTGGGCTACCTCACGGCATGTCCCACCAATGTTGGCACGGGACTCAGAGCTTCGGTAATGCTTCACCTGCCCGGCCTGGTGCTGGTTAACCGGATAAAGGATGTACTGGGCTCTGTTTCCAAGCTGGGACTTACGGTGAGGGGACTCTACGGGGAGGGCACCGAGGCCTCGGGAAACCTCTTCCAGGTGTCAAACCAGATAACCATGGGTCAGACCGAGGAAGATATTATCAATGCCCTTATATCGGTGACCGGGCAGATAGTGACCAGCGAGCGGGCGGCCCGGGAGGCTTTGCTGAGAGAGAGAAGAGAGCACATAGAAGACAGGGTGGGAAGAGCATACGGACTGTTAAGCCATGCCCGGATTATGAGTTCCGAAGAGGCCGTAAGGCTGCTTTCCGACTTAAGGCTGGGGGTAAGCCTCAAACTTATTGATATTATACCGGCCAACCTGATTACCGAGCTTATGGTGATGATAAGGCCGGCTTTCCTGGTAAAAAAAGCCGGGAAAGAGATTTCTCCCTTCACCAGGGATGTAGTAAGAGCCAATCTTATCAGAGAAAAAATGGGATTTAAATAATTTTTTCAGGAGGTATCCCAATGTTCAGCAGATTTACAGAAAGGGCACAAAAGGTGTTGTTTCTGGCCCAGGAAGAAGCCCTGCGGCTGGGTCACCCGTATGTGGGGACAGAGCATATACTGCTTGGCCTGATCAGAGAGGGCCAGGGAGTTGCCGCCAGGGCACTTGCCGGTATGGGCATAGAGGCGGACAAGGTCCGTTCGGCCATTGAGCAGGCGGTGGGCAAAGTCCAGGGTAGCCCCGGGCAGGAAATTGCGCTTACGCCCAGGGGGAAGAGGATACTGGAGCTGTCGGTGGAAGAGGCCCGGCGTATGGGGCACAATTATGTCGGCACCGAGCACCTGCTGCTTGGGCTTATCAGAGAGGGAGAGGGCATAGCTGCCCAGATTCTTAAAGTTATGGGGGCCGATCTGGACAGGGTTAGGCAGGTTGTGCTGGAGATGCTTGGCGAACCCGGCCAGCAGGGCGATCATGGCAGCCGGTCCTGCAGTTCCTGCCGAAGCGGCGCCAAGACCGGAACCCTTGACCAGTTCAGCCGTGACTTATCGGCCATGGCCAGGCAGGATAAGCTGGACCCGGTGGTGGGCCGGGAAAAAGAAATTGAAAGGGTCATTCAGATATTAAGCCGCCGCACCAAGAATAACCCTGTTCTCATCGGGGAGCCCGGCGTGGGCAAAACAGCCATTGTAGAAGGACTGGCCCAGCGTATTACAGCCGGCAATGTGCCCGAGGTGCTGCTGGAAAAAAGAGTGGTAACCCTTGATATGGCCTCCATGCTGGCAGGTACCAAATACCGCGGCGAATTTGAAGAAAGGCTTAAAAAAGTCATTGAGGAGATAATCAATTCAAGCAATATAATAGTGTTTATAGATGAACTGCATACTATAATAGGGGCCGGGGCGGCCGAGGGAGCCATAGATGCCGCCAATATTCTGAAACCGGCCCTGTCCAGGGGGGAACTGCAGTGCATAGGGGCCACCACCCTGGATGAATACCGGAAGTACATCGAGAAGGACCCCGCCCTGGAGAGGCGTTTTCAGCCCATTATGGTTGAGGAGCCCACGGTGGAGGAGACTATTGAGATACTTAAGGGACTGAGGGATAAATACGAGGCCCACCACCGGGTCAGTATTACCGATAAGGCGCTGGGTGCGGCGGCCGGCCTTGCAGACAGGTACATCACGGACAGGTTTTTGCCTGATAAGGCCATTGACCTGATAGACGAGGCCTCGTCCAGGGTGAGGCTGAAGGCTTACACCGCGCCTCCGGATGTAAAGAATATAGAAAAAGAGCTGGAAGGGATAAAAAAGGAGAAGGAGGCCGCCATAAACAGCCAGGAGTATGAAAAGGCGGCCCAGTTCAGGGACAGGGAGCAGAACCTCAAAAAGCAGCTGGAGTCCACCCGGGATAACTGGAAGCAGCAGCAGGGGGGACTTGAGCTCACGGTTGGCGAAGAGGATATTGCTCAGATAGTCAGCACGTGGACCGGGGTGCCGGTGAGCAAGCTGGCCGAGGAAGAGTCAGAGCGGCTCATGAATATGGAAAACATACTGCACCAGAGGGTGGTGGGTCAGGACGAGGCTGTCAGGGCGGTATCCAGGGCGGTAAGGAGAGCCCGGGCCGGCCTCAAGGATCCCAGGCGGCCGGTTGGTTCCTTTATATTCTTGGGGCCCACCGGTGTAGGTAAAACCGAGCTGGCCAGGGCCCTGGCGGAGGTTCTTTTTGGTAACGAGGAGGCCATGGTTCGCCTGGACATGAGCGAGTACATGGAAAAATTTGCGTCTTCCCGCCTAGTGGGGGCCCCTCCCGGGTATGTGGGCTACGAGGAGGGGGGCCAGCTCACCGAGGCGGTACGCCGTCATCCTTACTCGGTGGTGCTGCTTGATGAGATCGAAAAGGCTCATCCCGATGTATTCAACATTCTTCTGCAGGTGCTCGAAGATGGCCGGCTCACTGACTCCAAGGGCCGGGTGGTGGATTTTAGGAATACTGTGATAATAATGACCTCCAATGTAGGTGTTTCTACCATACGCCGCGAGGCCACCCTGGGGTTTAGGACCGGCAGCGAACAGGAGACCGGCTATGAAAAAATGAAGGAAAAGGTTACCGACGAACTTAAACGCACCTTCAGGCCGGAGTTTCTAAACAGGATAGATGAAATAATAGTTTTTCACGCCCTTTCCAGGGAGCACATCAAAGATATAGTGGGGCTGATGGTCGGGGAAGTGGCGGAAAGAATCAAGGAAGGCAGTATAAAAATAGAAGTTACTGAAAGCGCCAGGGAATTTCTGGCCGAAAAGGGCTTTGACGAGAATTACGGGGCCAGGCCGCTGAGAAGGGCTATTCAGAAGGAGATCGAAGACAGGATATCCGAGGAGCTTTTGACAGGGGCCATAAGGCAGGGAGACCATGTGTTCATAGATAAAGAGGGAGACGGGCTGGCCGTCAGAAGGGCTGACGGCGGGGAGATCCCCCGGGGGACACCTGTTCATCCTGAAGAAAGCGGCGAGACACAGAAGGACTGGGTACATTAATGCTATAAATGATCCTACCGGACCGGAGCATATAAACTGCCTGGTCCGGTGTTGTTTTATGGGGAATTATGGAATCAAATCCTTGAGAAGTCCTGCCTTTGGATGTTATAATATACTGTAATACTGACTTATAAAAGAAAAAACCACTATTATCAGGGATTGACGGTTTTGTCTGACTTTTAAATAAAAGTGCGGGAAGGTTTGCATGACTTCTGTTAAAACCAGGTATGCCTGTAAAGACTGCGGCTATATATCATCCCGCTGGCTGGGGCGGTGCCCGGACTGCGGGCAGTGGAATTCAATGATAGAGGAGATCTCCGGGCGTTCCGGGCAGACAGCCCTGCCCAGGGGTGATAGCCCCGGGGCAATGCCCATTTCACTTGTGCCTGTTGTAGAGGAGGATCGCTTCTCCACCGGTATTGCGGAACTTGACAGGGTGCTGGGGGACGGTGTCGTTCCCGGGAGCCTTGTTCTTCTGGGTGGGGACCCTGGCATAGGAAAGTCGACCCTGCTTATTCAGGCCGCCTCCCGAATCAGTGAGTCCGGGAAAAAAGTGCTTTATGTTTCCGGTGAAGAGTCAGCCCAACAGGTGAGATTAAGGGCATCAAGACTGGGCATAGGCAGTGCTGGGCTGTATCTTTTGGCCGAGACCGATATAGACCGGATCGAGTCCGCCATCAGGGAAAACAGGCCGGAAACCGTTATTCTTGATTCTATTCAGGCGGTATACAAGCCGGACCTTTCCTCCTCCCCCGGCGGGGTGGGCCAGGTGAGGGAATGCGCGGCGCAGATGATGCGCCTGGCCAAAACAGAAGGCATCGCTATCTTTCTGGTGGGGCATGTTACCAAGGAGGGGGCACTGGCAGGCCCCAGGGTTCTTGAGCACATGGTGGATACCGTGCTGTATTTTGAAGGAGACAGGCACCATTCATTTCGCATACTGAGGGGAGTCAAAAACCGCTTCGGGTCCACCAATGAAATAGGTATTTTTCAGATGGAAAGCGAGGGGTTGAAGGAGATTGTCAACCCTTCTGAAATGTTCATGGCCAACTGCTCCCGGGAGGGAGTGGCCGGTTCGGTGGTGGTTTCCACCATGGAGGGGAGCAGGCCCCTTTTGGTTGAAATACAGGCCCTTGTCTGTCCCACCGGCTTCGGGACACCCCGCAGGATGACCGCCGGTGTTGATTACAACAGGGTTTCTTTGATACTGGCGGTACTGGAGAAAAGAGTCGGCCTTCACCTGGGGGGGCAGGACGCCTATGTTAACGCAGTGGGTGGGGTAAAAATAGATGAGCCGGCGGCTGATCTGGGTATTGCCCTGGCTTTGACCTCAAGTTTCAGGGAAATTCCTGTGGGCCGGCTGGCGGCTGTTGGGGAAATAGGGCTCACCGGCGAAATAAGGCCGGTGCCCCAACTGGAAAAAAGGGTAACCGAGGCTTCCAGACTGGGGTTTGCCACCTGTCTTGTTCCCGGGAGGTCAGGGACTGTTCCTATAACGGGAAGGGGTATTAATATATTAGGGGTTGAGACCCTTGAAAAGGCTATAGAGACTGCGCTGTCCTTATAAAACATTTGTTATACACTGCCTGTGACGTAATATTTTTCCGCTGAAGCGAGAGGGATGAGGCTGATTGGACAATAAAATTTTGAAGGTGCTCAAAACTGTGGCGCCGGGGACCCCACTGAGAGACGGCCTTGAAAATATTTTAAGGGCCAAGACAGGGGCGCTGATAGTTGTCAGCGAAAGTGAGGAAATTAAGGAGATCTCCGAGGGGGGCTTTGTGGTAAACGCTGATTTTACTCCCTCAAACCTGTATGAGCTGGCCAAGATGGACGGGGCTATTATTTTAACCCCCGACTTCAAAAAAATAATTGCGGCCAATACACAGCTGGTACCCAACCTGAGTATTCCCTCCAGCGAGACTGGCATAAGGCACCGCACCGCCGAGCGCGTGGCCAAACAGACCAACTGCCTGGCTATTTCCATTTCCCAGCGCCGCGGGGTAATAACTATTTACAAGGGCAATATCAAATATGTTTTAAAAGATTTGGGAGTCATACTGACCAAGGCCAACCAGGCGGTACAGACGCTGGAGAAATACCGGTCTGTATTTGAAAGGGTGGTGACCGACCTGAGCATACTGGAATTCGAAGAGGCCGTCACCGTTTTCGATGTTACCAAGGCCATACAGAGAGCTGAAATGGTCTTAAGGGTAGTGAAAGAGATAGAAAAATACATATGTGAGCTGGGAGTGGAGGGCCGTCTTATAACCATGCAGATGGAAGAGCTGGTGGCCAATGTTGAGGATGAGGGGCTATTGGTAATCCAGGACTACATTTCCGACGCCGGTGATAAATCTCCCGAGAACATTATGTCCATGATTAACAGCTGGCCTGCCGAGGACCTGCTGGACCTTTCCCTCACCGCCAGGGCTCTGGGCTATCCGGGGAGCACCAGCATTCTGGACCAGAATGTGTCTCCCAGAGGCTACCGTATACTTGAAAAAATACCCAGGCTGCCTCTTCCCGTAATAGAAAACCTGGTAAGGGAATTCGGATCGCTCAAGAAGATACTAAATGCCACCATAGAGGAGCTGGACGAGGTGGAAGGTATAGGAGAGGTCCGGGCGAGGTCCATAAAGGAAGGACTCTACCGGTACAGAGAGCAGTTGGGGCAGGAAAGGTTCATCCAGAAGGTTTAATAAAAAACGCGGGTGTTTCCCGCGTTTTTAGCTGTAGCCATTTTCAGGCCAGATTGTAATAGCCGAGAATTTTAAGCTGTTTTTGCTCCTTTAATATAATGTCATACATGTTCATATCCAGCAGGTTGCAAACCGCCGCCGTGTATAAAATAAGCTTTCCGACGGAATTTTCTATTGTTTCCTGGCAGTTGTCGCACAACATTCCCTTAACGTGTGAGTCAAGGAGCAGCTTTAAATCCGCCATGGTGGCATCCGAAGGGATGGCCGGCCTGGAGGCGTCAATTTTAATACAGCCGCACCTTGTCACCGACTTTATTATGGACTGTTGCAGCCTGGCGTTGGTTTCCTGTACCTTTCCCATGATGTCCAGGATGCTTCTATTGCATATCAATAGTTCGGAAACCGTATTCTGAAATTCATCAAAGACTATATCCTTTAACAACGGTTTCACTCCTTAATAAATTTAAAAATATTGGCATTCTTCCATAATTATAACCAGCTCCAGCTTGTCCTGTCAAACCAGCAGGGGGGCAAAAAATATTGTTGACACTGAATGGCAGCTATGCTAAAATTATAGGTTATTTGACATGGGTCCTCTCTTATGCTATACTATTTATAGAAAGGTATAGGGAGGGGTCCGGCGTTGTACAAGATAGGTGATCGGGTCGTGTACCCCATGCATGGGGCGGGAATCATAGAATCCATAGAAGAGAAAGAAATACTGGGAGAAAAACGCCAGTATTATATATTGAAACTGCCTGTGGGAGATATGAAGGTTATGATTCCCATCAACAACTGCCGGGAAATAGGCCTGCGTGAGGTTATCGACAGCGAAGGGGTCCAGAAGGTAATGGGCATCCTTAAGGAACAGAGTTCTAACATGTCGACCAACTGGAACCGCAGGTACCGGGCCAACCTTGAAAAGATAAAAAGCGGCAATATATACGAGGTTGCCGAAGTAGTCAGGAATCTAGTCAATCGCGACAGGGAAAAGGGGCTTTCCTCCGGTGAAAGAAAGATGCTGGAGAACGCCAGGCAAATACTCTTAAGCGAGCTGGTCCTGGCCACAGAACTGGAAGAGGATGGCGCAAAATCTCTCATAGAAAGTGCTTTTGCATAATAAACGCCATGAAAGCATGTGGCGTTTTCTTTTTTATTTAAAATTTCTTTTATAAAGGTTGAAGACTCAATCATGTGGCCATATAATAGAATAGATAAATCTGTAAATAATAGTAAGAAGGGAATAATTACAAATAGATGCGAGAGAATGAAATTAACGTTCTATTGACCGCCAGCCGGAGCAAAAGACATTTTCATAAATTTCCGGCAAAGGAGGTGAATAAATGATCAGGAGAATAGTTTTTTTTGTTTTGGTGGTTATATTTGCCGCCATTGGCTTTTCTACAGCAAAATATTTGGTGTCGGGAGAAATAGTGCATCTGCCTGCGGACCTGCCCCTGCTTCACTATGGCATATACGGGCTTGGTATTATGCTGGGGCTGGTGGGAGGGCTTCTTCTGGCGCCCTGGATTATTCGCGGCTCTCTGCGGGTTATTTCTTTAATAGAGCAGTATATCCAGCGAACCCCTACCTATGATCTGGTGATGGGGTCGGTGGGGCTTATTTTCGGACTTATAATTGCTAATTTATTGGGTTCTGCCCTGGCGTTTCTTGGTACTCCCGGCAAAATAATATGGGTGCTGAGCACTGTCTTGCTGGGATATCTGGGCATGAGCATTTTTATCAAAAAAAGGGAAGAGGTGCTGGGGCTTTTCGGTAGTATTCCCAGGTTCGGAAAGGATAAGCCGCCTAAAATAGAAGCAAAATCTCTTTACAAAATTCTGGATACCAGCGTAATTATTGATGGACGTATATCCGACCTCTGCGAGAGCGGGTTTATCGAGGGGGTATTGCTGGTTCCGGTCTTTGTTCTCGAAGAGCTCAGACATATTGCCGATTCATCTGACCTGCTCAAAAGAAATCGCGGCCGGCGGGGACTGGACATACTTAACAAGATGAGAAAGGACCCGCAAATAAAAATTCAGATCTACGAAAATGTTAAAGGCCTGGAAGACATTGCCGAGGTGGACTCCAAACTGGTCAAGCTGGGTCAGAAATTAAACGCCAAGATAATGACCAATGACTATAATCTCAACAAGGTGGCCGAGCTTCACGGGGTAAGGGTGCTCAACATAAATGAACTGGCTAACGCCGTCAAGCCCATAGTGCTGCCTGGCGAGGAGATGACCGTACAGGTGGTCAAGGACGGCAAAGAGTCCGGTCAGGGTGTGGGCTACCTTGATGACGGCACAATGATAGTGGTGGATGGGGGAAAGAAATTTATAGGCCAGACCATCCCGGTAGTTGTTACCAGCGTTCTGCAGACCGCCGCCGGCCGTATGATTTTTGCCAAGCCCCGCGGCGGGGAGAGAAGGGATTTAAGTATGGGCCACTACGATGAGGTGAACGTGATTGGGTAATGTTTACGCCGTAGTGGTGGCCGCCGGTCGGAGCACAAGGATGGGCGGGATAAACAAGCAGCTGGAGCCCCTTGCCGGAATTCCCGTGCTGGCCCGGTCTCTTGGCGCCCTGGAGCAGGCGCCCCAACTGGAAGGAATAGTTCTGGCGGTTCCTCAGGAAAGTGCCGGGGAGTTCAGAAAACTGGCCGACGGCTGGGGCATAAAAAAGATAATAGAGATTGTTCCCGGAGGAGATGACCGCCAGCAGTCCGTTTTTGCAGGGCTGCTGGCAGTTCCGTCTGGGTGTGGCTTGATATTGGTGCATGACGGGGCAAGGCCTCTTGTTTCCAGCAAAGAGATAGAAGATATTATATTGGCCGCCGCCGGGTGTGGGGCGGCCACCCTGGCAGTGCCGGCCAAGGACACTGTTAAGGAGGCCGGCCCTGATGGTTTTGTGGCCAGAACCCTGGAGCGGGGCAGGCTGTGGCTGACTCTGACACCCCAGGGCTTTTCCTATGATATACTTCTAAGGGCCCATTTGCTGGCCAGGCACAGGGGTGTCAGCTATACTGACGACGCCTCGCTGGTGGAGGCTGCCGGAAAGCCGGTCAGGCTGGTGGAGGGAAGCTACCGCAATATCAAGATTACCACCCCGGAGGACCTGGCTGTGGCCGAGGGGCTGCTTAGCTTAAGGGATGAAACAAACGGTCAGGAGACAGGAGACAGGAGACAGGAGACAGAATGATTCTGGAATTGCTGTGTAGTTAAATTGATGACCCATGCCGTAAAGAATTACGGTAACACAGGAATGAAAACACTTTTGCATGCGTTAATGCATGTCCTAAAAAGCCACAGAGGACACAGAGGTTTTTTAGCCCTGCCTGAATGTTTATTTAGGCTTTTATTAAAATGATTTGATAATATTTGTCATGACTTATCTGATTTTCCAATTTATCCTCAGACCTGAGAGTAATGCATAAGAGTTTCTCTGTGTCCTCTGTGGCTTATAAAAAGACAATCAGTATATTCAGTCAGTATATTCATTGATAGAAAGTGAGGCTTTAATGGATTTGCGGGTTGGTTTCGGCTATGATGTGCACCGGCTGGTTCCGGGGAGGAAGCTTATTCTGGGCGGGGTGGAAATCCCTTATGAAAAAGGCCTGGAAGGGCACTCCGACGCCGATGTGCTGGTGCATGCAATTATGGACGCCCTTTTGGGGGCCGCTGGAATGGGGGATATTGGCCGGCATTTTCCAGACACAGATCCGTCCTTCAGGGGTATTTCCAGTATACTGCTGCTGGGCAAAGTGAAGGACATTCTGGCCGCCGGGGGTTACCGGGCCCATAATGTGGACTCCACCATAGTTGCCCAGGCACCGCGGCTGTCCGGTCATATAGACCGCATGAGGGGGATTGTTGCGGAGGCCCTTGGCGTGGAGGAGTCAATGGTCAATATAAAGGCAACCACCACCGAGGGCCTTGGCTTCACCGGGACCGGAGAAGGGGTGGCCGCCTATGCCGTCTGCCTGGTGGAGAATGTATGAAGCCGCGCAGTTCCGGGGCATATAAGTCCGGGAAAAAAGTTGCCTGGAAATCATTATGGGTGATATAATTATTGGCGAAATTCAAGGCCTGGGAACGGGCGCTGCCGAATATTAGAAAGCTGTGCGGTGAGCCAGGCACCACAAATGTACCGGGAGGTTTAAGCTTGACTGATATAAGAGTAAGATTTGCCCCCAGTCCCACCGGGCCCTTTCACATAGGTGGGGCCAGATCGGCATTATTTAACTGGCTTCTTGCCCGCCGCCACGGCGGTACTTTTATTGTCCGCATTGAGGACACCGACCTGGAAAGAAGCTCCAGGGAATCAGAGGAGAATATTCTCGCGTCACTGCGCTGGCTGGGGCTGGACTGGGACGAGGGGATTGCGGCGGGAGGCCCCCACGGCCCTTACAGGCAGACCGAGCGCCTGGACCTGTACGGAAAATATGCCGCCCGGCTGCTGGATTCCGGTCAGGCCTATTACTGCTACTGCACCGGGGAAGAACTGGCTGCAGAGAGAGAAGAATTGATGGCCAGGGGCGAGCTGCCCCGCTATTTGGGCCGGTGCCGCCACCTTGGCGATGAGGACAGGGCACGCCTGGAAGCTGAGGGGCGCAGGCCGGTGATCAGGTTTAGGGTTCCAGTCGAAGAAGCCGTGGTGGTTAATGACCTGGTCAGGGGCGAGGTCTCCTTTGAGTGCTCAGGAATAGGAGATTTTATCATTGTAAAGTCAGACGGCATACCCACCTACAATTTTGCCGTGGTGGTGGATGATCACAGTATGGGCATTACCCAGGTAATCAGGGCGGAGGATCACCTATCCAATACACCCAGGCAGGTGCTTCTTTACCATGCCTTTGGCTGGCCCCTTCCACAGTTTGCCCATGTTTCGCTTATACTGGGCAAGGACCGGAGCAAAATGAGCAAGCGGCACGGCGCCACCTCCATCGAGCAGTACATGGAACTTGGGTATCTGCCCGAGGCCCTGGTGAATTTCCTGGCCCTCCTGGGCTGGTCGCCTCATGGGGAAGAAGAGGTATTAAGCCTGGAACAGATAAAGGAACAGTTTTCCCTGGACCGGGTGGCCAAAAATCCTGCTGTTTTCGACCTTGACAAGCTTAACTGGCTGAACGGGCACTACATCCGCCACTCCCCCCTGGAGAGGATTACCGACCTGGCCATACCTTTCCTGCAGAAGAAGGGCTTTTTAGGTGGGGAAATATCTCAGGCAAGGTATCAGTGGCTGAAGGCTGTAATGAATATAGTTAAAGATTATATAAGCAGCATGTCGGAGGTTACCGACCATGTGGGACTGTTTTTCGCTGAAACGGTTGACCCGGCTGATAATGAGGCCAGGGCCGCCCTGGCGGAGGACCATGTGCCGGCGGTCTTAAATCTTCTGGCGGATAAGCTTAAAGCGGCAGGGTCAGTGGATGAGGACACCGCTAAAGGTTTATTGAAGGTGCTGGGCAAGGAATTGGGCCTGCCGGGCAAGAAGGTTTTCATTCCCCTGAGGGTGGCCATTACCGGAAAGATTCACGGCCCGGAACTGCACCAGGTGATCGCGGTGCTTGGGGCGGAAAGAACAATTAAGCGCCTTGAAAGGGCGTTTCTCGAAATTCCAGGATAGTTGCCCATGCCGCAAGCGGCACCATCAGAGAATGAAAATATAAGGAATGCCCAAACCATTCTGAATTCTGGGTTCTGTATTCCGACCGATAAGAATTTCAGTATAAGCGTTTTTTCAGGTTAGGTGTTCGAAGTTCGCTATTGGAATTAATAAAAGCCTCAAGGGCCTCATAAATATTTGGTAGGACTTCAAATTTCGAACCTCGAACCTCGAAATGGGGGGTGTTATATGTTTGGCAGGCTTAAAAAAGATGTCAAAGTGGTTTTTGAAAGGGACCCGGCAGCCAAGACCACCCTGGAGGTGCTTCTGTGCTATCCGGGCCTTCACGCTGTATTGACGCACCGGGTGGCCCATTTTTTTTACCGTAAAAAGTTATTCCTGGCAGCCAGGTTTATTTCCCAGTTTTCCAGGTTTGTCACCGGCATAGAGATTCACCCCGGAGCAAGAATAGGGGAAGGCTTTTTTATAGACCACGGTTCCGGGGTGGTTATCGGAGAAACCACTGAAATAGGGGACAATGTCACCATTTACCAGGGGGTAACCCTGGGTGGGACGGGAAAAGAAAAGGGAAAGAGGCACCCCACCATTGGGAATAATGTGGTAATAAGCACCGGCGCTAAAATACTGGGGTCCTTTACGGTAGGGGATAACTCAAAAATAGGGGCCGGATCGGTGGTGCTGAAAGCTGTTCCCCCCAACAGCACTGTGGTGGGAGTTCCGGGCAAAGTGGTGTCTAAAGACGGGGTAAGGCTTGAACATCCCGGGGACCCGGAAATAGACTTAAGGCATGACGAGCTTCCAGACCCGGTATCCGAGATGATAAACACCATGGTTATAAATATTGAGCGGCTGGAAAAAAGGGTCAGGGAGATGGAGAAAAAGGCTGCAGAACCAGGCCGGGCAGCCCCGAAAGCTTCTGAAAAAGGAGGTAATGACAAGGGCAATGCAGATATATAACACCCTTACCAGGCGGAAAGAAGATTTTATTCCCCGGGATCCGGGGAAGGTTTCCATGTATGTATGCGGCCCCACCACCTATAATTTTATACACATGGGAAATGCCCGGGCCTTTGTAGTATTTGATACATTAAGAAGGTATTTTCTATATAAAGGGTACAAAGTGCGGTACATTCAGAATTTTACCGATGTTGACGATAAAATAATAAACAGGGCGCGGGAAGAGGGTAAAGACCCCATCCGCCTGGCCGCAAAATATGTTGATGAATACTTCCGTGATATGGATGCCTTGAACGTGCTGAGGGCAGACGTTCACCCAAAGGTATCCGAGCACCTGGAGGAAATAATAGGAATGGTCAGCCTCCTGATTGAGCGCGGCCATGCTTATGTGGTTGACGGAGATGTTTATTACAATATTTCCTCCTTTAATGATTATGGCAAGCTTTCCGGGCGATCCCCGGAGGACATGCAGGCCGGGGCCAGGGTGGAGGTGGACACCAGAAAAGGGCACCCCATGGATTTTGCGCTGTGGAAGACCGCCAAGGTGGGCGAGCCCTCGTGGGACAGCCCCTGGGGGCCGGGACGTCCGGGATGGCACATAGAGTGCTCGGCCATGTCCAGAAAGTATCTGGGGGATGGCTTTGACATTCACGGTGGCGGGTATGACCTTATTTTTCCTCACCACGAGAATGAGATAGCCCAGTCGGAGGCTGCTACCGGTAAGGCCTTTGCCCGCTATTGGATGCACAACGGGTTTATAACCATAAACCAGGAGAAAATGTCCAAATCTCTGGGAAACTTTTTTCTGGTAAGAGAGGTTTTGGACAAGTTTACCCCTGAAACGGTAAGGTTTTTCCTTCTGTCAGCCCATTACCGCAGCCCCCTTGATTTTGATGATGAAAAACTTGCTGCGGCCGGCCGGGGCCTGGAAAGGGTTAAAAACTGCGTGAGGCTGTTGGAAGAAGCGGCCCGGGGTGCCGTGCGGGATAAAGTGAACGGGGCGGACAATGATCTTTCCGCCCTGTTGGACAGGCGCAGGCAGGATTTCGAGAACGCCATGGATGATGACTTTAACACAGCCCTGGCCACCGGGATACTTTTCGACGTGGTGGGGGATATAAACTCCTACCTTCACCGCACTGGAAAGGAAGAAGGCCCCTGCGGGGAAGCTTTAACCGGGGCTATATCACTGCTGGAAAAATTTAATTCGGTGCTGGGCTTTTTCAGAACCGGCCCCGGGGGAAAAATAATACTTGACAGCGGGGACGGCGAGGAAGAGCTGGTGGGCGGCCTCATTGACCTTATTATAAAAATCCGTCAGGAGGCCAGGTCCCAAAAGGATTGGGCCACTGCAGACAGCATACGGAACGGGCTTAAAGATCTGGGGATTGTCCTGGAAGATACTCCCCAGGGAGTACGATGGAAGAAACAGGTGTAGACAATGTCCCATTGGAACCCGCTGTTTTCTCTGGAAAAAATAAGCCGGCCGCACATGCTTCCCCCTCTGGTGCTGGCTTATATAGGAGACGCTGTTTATGAACTTAGCGTAAGGGCGCACATAATCGCCGGGGGGATTACCCGCACCGACAGGCTGCATGCCGGGGCGGTCAGGTATGTGTGCGCCGAAACCCAGGCGGCAGTCCTTAAATCCATTGAGGGAATGCTTACTGAAGAGGAGGCCGCTGTGGTCAGGCGGGGCCGTAATGCCAAGAGCTCCCATACCCCAAGGGGAGCCAGTGTAATATCCTACCGCCGCAGCACGGGTCTGGAATGCCTGGTGGGTTACCTTTTTCTTATGGGTAATCCAGGGAGGCTGGCGGAAATAATGGATAAGGTGTTTTATCTGGTGGAAAATGAGAAGTGATTAGGGCGGGTGCTGGAATGAAAGGCCAGGGGAAAGATACCCCGGACAATTTGCTGGTGGGCAGGAATCCGGTCAGAGAGGCCCTGAAATCGGGCCGGCCGGTGGATAAGGTGCTTTATGTTCAGGGGGAGAAGGCCGGGGGAACAGGTGAAATAATAAAGCTGGCCAGGGAAAGGGGCGTCCCGGTACAGGTTGTGGACCGGTCCCGGCTGGACGCCCTTTCAGGAAATTTGAGGCACCAGGGAATGGTGGCCTTCACAGCCGCCCGGGAGTACTCAAGTATAGAGGATATATTGGACGGGGCGGGGGATTCCCCCTTTTTACTGCTGCTGGACGAAATAAACGACCCCCACAACCTTGGAGCCATACTGCGCACGGCTGACGCAGCCGGTGTCAGCGGAGTGATCATACCCAGGCGCCGGTCGGTATCCCTTACCCCGGCGGTGGCCCGGGTGTCCGCAGGAGCGGTGGAATATGTTCCGGTGGCCCGGGTGTCCAACCTTGTCCAGACCATTGAAAAGCTCAAGGAAAGAGGCCTCTGGGTGGTGGGGGCTGACGCCGGGGCAACGGACCTGCACTGGCAGGCCAGGCTGGGCGGACCCCTGGCCCTGGTGGTGGGGGGTGAGGACAAGGGGCTGGGCAGGCTGGTTAAAGAGAAATGCGACCTGCTGGTAAGACTGCCTATGCTGGGCAGGATCGGGTCCCTCAACGCATCGGTGGCCGCCGCCATTTTAATGTACGAGATTCTTCGCCAGAGGTCCACACCGCTCAGCCCGTACCTTCCAAATCACAGCCGGTGAATGAGGGAAATTGGCATGAAAGAATACCTTGTGGTTGACGGATATAATATCATATTCTCCTGGCCGGATTTTGAAAAGATGAAGAAAAATAACCTTGACCACGCCAGGGCCAGGCTGTTGGACATCCTTGTCAATTATGCAGCCATAAGTGGGGAGTCGGTGTTGGTGGTATTTGACGCCCACCTGGTCAGAAATAATACTGAGCACTCAGAGGTGGCCGGGAAGAATGTGGAGGTTATCTTTACCCAGGAGGGTGAGACAGCTGACTCGGTGATTGAAAGGCTGGTGGGAGACCTTTCCGGCAGGGGCAATAATGTTTATGTGGCCACCTCGGACGGGGCCGAGCAGAGCCTTATTTTCGGCCTGGGGGCCTACAGGCTTACCCCCAGGGAACTGCTGGACAGGGTGAAAAGAGCCCGGAAAGAAAGTGAGCGGCATTATAGATCCACTCCCCCCGGGGAGGCATACCTTGAAAACCGGTTGGTTGACGAGGTCAGGAAGGCCCTGGAGGACTGGAGAAGGAAAAAAAGTTAGGTTTCACTGAGATATGATTAGCTTGACTGCATTTTTGACGTAAGTTATAATAGGCTTGGCTACTCTGTGAGGAAAGTGAGAAAATTGCCTTGCCCCCTCTAACATAAATGGCTGTCTGGACATACAGTGTCCGGACATTAATTGTTGTTGACGGAAAGGGTTTTATTTTTTCAACAGGGCCGATAGGGTTTTGGGTTCTTCCATGCAAGTTATCAAGCGGGAGGGATATCGTTGAATCTTAATGCCCAGAGAGAAGTTGCCGGCGGTTTTCACTTGTTGATTGACGAAGATGTTGTAGAATACGCCCGCGAGGGAGACGACGTTGCACTTGAATACCTTATCAATAAGTACAAAAATTTTGTCCGGGCTAAAGCCCGTTCGTATTTCCTGATTGGGGCCGACCGGGAAGACATCATTCAGGAGGGCATGATTGGATTGTATAAGGCCATCCGCGATTTCCGGATGGACAAGTTGTCTTCTTTCAGGGCGTTTGCCGAACTCTGTATCACCCGCCAGATTATCACAGCCATAAAGACGGCCACCAGGCAGAAGCACATCCCCCTCAACTCCTATGTCTCGCTTAATAAACCCATCTATGACGAAGATTCTGACCGTACCCTGCTGGATGTAATTTCTGGAACCAAAATAACAGATCCCGAGGAACTCATCATAAGCCGGGAAGAATTTGACGATATTGAGGAAAAGATGGGTGAAATACTGAGTTCTCTTGAGTGGAAGGTGCTCATGTCTTATTTGGAGGGTAAATCATATCAGGAGATTGCCGAGGATTTAAAAAGGCATGTCAAGTCAATTGATAACGCCCTGCAGAGGGTAAAAAGAAAATTGGAGCGCTACCTGGAAAAAAGGGAAGCATAATTGACTGACTGGTTTTAGAAATTCCCCCCGGCTGGCGTCGGGGGTTTTTCGATCCATAAAAATCCAACGTTTGCAGTGTTGACACCAGCCGTTTTTTCTGTTAACATTATTTTTGCGCCTGAAGATAGAAATCAGGCCAAAGGCGACAGGGTTCATGCCGGCGTAGCTCAATTGGCAGAGCAGCTGACTTGTAATCAGCAGGTTGCGGGTTCGAGTCCCATCGCCGGCTCCAAGTGAGAAATGAGAAGTGAGAAATGAGAAGTGGGAATAGAAGGAATTTGCCCTGCAAATTCCAACGATAATCTCACCTCCAACCTCTCACCTCCCACATCTAATACGGAGGGGTTCCCGAGCGGCCAAAGGGAGCAGACTGTAAATCTGCCGGTAGACACCTTCGCAGGTTCGAATCCTGCCCCCTCCACCAGAAAATCCCAGGATAACAGGGGCGTTATGCTCCTCCTGTGGAGATATAAGAGTTAAAATGTTTCGTCGCGGGGTGGAGCAGCTGGCAGCTCGTCGGGCTCATAACCCGAAGGTCGTAGGTTCAAATCCTACCCCCGCAACCATGCCGCTGTAGCTCAGTAGGTAGAGCGCATCCTTGGTAAGGATGAGGTCACCGGTTCAATCCCGGTCAGTGGCTCCA
>JAMCVT010000061.1 GCA_023475565.1 Actinomycetota bacterium | reverse complement strand
TGATTCTTTACGGTTTTCTCACTTATAAACAGCTTTTTGGCAATTAGCTTGTTGGAATCCCCCCGGGCCACATGCTGTAACACTTCCACTTCCCTGGGAGTAAGCTGGTCTTCATCCTGCTGGTGGGAAGGATGTTTTACCGATATCCTGTTGATTTCCTGAAAGACGTTGGCCATCAATCTGGGTGGAATGTATGAATTTCCACTGGCCACACCCCGGATGGTTTCCACCAGTTGTCCAGGGCTTATGTCCTTGAGAAGGTAGGCCGAGGCTCCGGCCCGTATAAACTCAAAAAGGTATTCCTGCTGATCGTGAATGGTCAGAGCGATGATCCCGATCTGGGGTTTTATCCTTTTGATCATCCTGCAGGCCTCGATGCCGTCGGTAATGGGCATGTTCACGTCCAGCAGGGCTATGTCCACATCCTTTTCCAGCGCAATTTTGACGGCCTGCTGACCGTCACCGGCCTCACCTACTATTTCAAAGTCTTCCTCCAGGGAAAGTATTTTCATTATTCCT
Organism: Actinomycetota bacterium; assembly: GCA_023475565.1. Lineage (GTDB taxonomy): Bacteria > Bacillota > Desulfotomaculia > Desulfotomaculales > Desulfocucumaceae > BRHc4a. The sequence goes on along the minus strand of JAMCVT010000061.1, from coordinate 3,766 downwards.
TCCCTTACAAGCACATGGTCATCAGCTATTAATACTCTTATTGGAGACAATACTTTCACCTCGATATAACTTTTTGGCGGCTTGGTTTCAGTCTTCCAGGGGCACCGAAATGCTTATCACGGTTCCCTGTCCGGGAGCAGAGTTGATGGTGATTTCACCTTTCAAGATCTGTGTCCTTTCCCTCATGCCCAACAAACCGAAACACTCTCTCTTGCCTGTGTTCTTGATCTGATCCAGGTTAAATCCTATTCCGTCGTCTTTCACCACCACGTTTATTTTTCCGGTGAGAATCTCTACTTTAATCATTATACGGTTTGCTTTGGCATGCTTTCTTATGTTACTGAGGCATTCCTGCAGTATCCTGAAAAGGGCTACCTCGGTGGCCATGGAAAATCTCCTGGCAGTTCCGATGACCAATATTTCAATCGGCAGATCGTATTGTGACTGAAAGTCTTCCGCATATCGCTTGACTGCGGGTATCAGGCCCAGGTCGTCCAACACCATGGGTCTTAAATCGAAAATGATTTTCCTCACGTCCTGGAGGCTCTGGCGCACCAGGTTCTGCAGGCCGTGCAATTCCTCCCTGACCTTGTTATGGTCCACATCCATCAGCTTCAGGCAGAATTCCGCCCTCATCACTATATTGGCCATAAGCTGGGCGGGACCGTCATGGATGTCCCTGGCCACGCGGCGGCGCTCTTCCTCCTGGGCCTTGATGATGCTGATGCCCACCTGCTGCATTTCATCAATCTTCTGGGACAGGTCCTTTAAATTTCCGGTCAGGTAATTGGTTACTATGGACAGTTGTGAGGCCAGGGCTTCGGCTTTGTTTAACATGCCCTCCAGCCTGCGGAGGCTTTGTTCCATGCTGTCTCTCTTATAGCGGAGGAGGCTTTCACTTCCCCTCAGGTTGGCCAGTTTCAGTTGTTTTTCCTGGGCGTCCTCATAGGCCTTTTTTATGTCCTGCTCGGTGTATTTTTTGAAATTTTTACTGACCTCGGCCAGACGGGTCCGGGCCTTTTTCTCTTCGACGGTGAGGGTGTCCACCTCGGCCACCATGGAGGCCACTTGTTGTCTAACCTCTTCAAATTCCTTTTTTAAGCGGCAGTATTCTAACCGCGAATTTTCAGCAATGTCAAATACCTGTCTTTTTCCCGCCTCAACGGCGGAAACGGTTTCCTTTATAATCTTGTCCAGGTTGCCCAGGTCAGAAAACATTGCTTTCACCGCGTATTCATTATTTTGATGATTATAACAGCGTGTCTTGCCGGGTCTGCGGTTCTCTGGCTGATTTTGTGAGCCTATCCTGATCTTTCTGCGGAAATTTGTCATTTCCTGCAAGTGGAAATGATATTGTTTGAGGTAATTTGTGGAACTATTCAATCAAAACCCTTTTTATTTGACTTTTGCAAAAAAACCCCTATATGTATATACTTAAGGTATCGGCGGTTTAGGGGGTCCCATTAAAAATTTTTAATTAATGCTACAGGACAGTTGGCCATTCCGCAACAGGAGGAATTTATGCATCAAAACGACAACAGTGAGAGAATTGAAAGGGCTGTGCTGGTGGGCATAGAATTACCCGGTGATGACTCCCATTCGGTGGAGGAATCCATGAGAGAACTGGAGCGTCTTACTGATACGGCGGGGGCCGAGGTGGCGGGCCGGATAATACAGAAAAAAAGCAGGCCCGACGGTTCCACCTTCCTGGGGAAGGGTAAGGCCCAGGAATTGACTGATTTGTGCGGGGAAACCGAGGCCGACCTGGTGATATGCGACCGGGAACTGTCACCGGCCCAGACCAGGAACCTTGAGGAGATAGTGGGTGTCAGTGTCATCGACCGATCCCGCCTTATTCTGGACATTTTTGCCTGCCGGGCTAAAACCAGGGAAGGAAAGCTCCAGGTGGAGCTGGCCCAGCTCAATTTCCTGCTGCCCAGGCTTACCGGGAAGGGAATGGCTCTTTCCAGGCTGGGGGGAGGCATTGGCACCCGGGGGCCGGGGGAAACCAAGCTGGAAGTGGACCGCAGGAGAATAAGAAAGCGCATATCGGATCTTAAAAAAGAGATAGAAGAGGTGAGGCGCCACAGGGAGATAATGCGCAGGGGCAGGAAAGATGTTCCGGTGCCCCAGGTTTCCCTGGTGGGGTACACCAATGCGGGCAAGTCAACCCTTTTAAAAAAGCTTACCGGGGCCGATGTTCTGGTGGAAGACAAGCTTTTTGCAACACTGGACCCCACCACCCGCAGGGTGGATCTGCCCAATAATGAAATGGTTCTCCTTACCGATACCGTGGGCTTTATCAATAACCTCCCCCATCACCTGGTGGCTGCCTTCAGGGCAACCCTGGAAGAGGTGGTGGAGTCGGATGTACTTGTTCACGTTATTGATATATCCCATCCCAATGCCGCCGGGCAGGCTCAAACGGTTATTAAAGTGCTGGACTCCCTGGGGGCCGGGGAAAAGCCCACCATAACCGTTTATAACAAAATTGACCGTGTTGCCGAGGAGCAACCTCCCATTCCTGATTACGGAGATGATCCGGTATTGGTTTCTGCCCTGTCGGGGTCTGGAATGAGTGACTTGCTGGACAGGATAGCCCGGGTGGCGGCCATAAAAAGGGTGAGGAGAAGGTTCTTCCTGCCCTTTGACAGATCCAGCCTTTTATCGGTGCTGCACCAAAAGGGCAGGGTGATAAAACAGGACCACGGGCCGGAGGGCATTACAGTTGATGTTGAGCTGGAGGAGGTATGGGCCTCAAGGATTGAGTCAGTTCTGAAGGGCTGAAAATAACCCAGAATTCAGAATTCAGAATTCAGAATCCAGAACCCAGAATAAGGATAAAAATGCCCTTTTAGCCACAGAGCACACAGAGGGCGCTGAGAAGTATATAACCCTTAGGAAAATACAGTTCTCTTTAATTTCCTAATTTTCCGTTAAAAGCGTTTCCAAAAAGCTTCCTCTGACAGCATTCTGGAAGGGCATGCACATCATAGGGCTTTTTTATTTGGGAGGTATTAATCCGAATACCCGCAGGAAGGCCAGGGTGTACCCAATGGCCATGATTACCGAGAATGCCCACAACTCCCGGCGGAGCCCCTGGCGGACCAGGCGGGGCGCGTCAATAAGCACTATGGCCACAAGTGACAGTGTAAGAAGCGCGATGTTGGCCAGCATATAATGAAACCCCCTCTACGGCTTGGGTTGGGCAGGCTTGGTGATTTTTCCGGTGCGCCTTATTTTGGCGTCCACCACTGTACTGACTTCCAGGTTGGGGAATATTTCATCCCATTTGTCCTCCAGCTTCTTCCATTCCCCGGGGTACTTCCGGTGCACCGCCTCGCCGAAGCCGAAGATATCCGCGTTCAGTTCCTGCGCTTTGGCCACGGCGGCCCCGATCTCGTCCTCGATGACCGCCTTTTTCCTCTCCTCCAGTTCTTCCAAGATGCCCGGTTTGGTGATGTCCACCGAGTCCGGCTGCTCCTCGCCCAGGTTGCCCTCTTCCTTGACCTCCACAGTGACGGTCAGGTTTCCGTCCGTGATTTCCGGCTTGATCTTGCCACTGGCCCGGATTATTTCCATGGACATGAGTTTGCCTTTGCTCTCCGGGGCCGGCACCACGATGATCCCGCTCTTTATTTTTCCGGTTGCCCAGAGCAGCCCCCGGGTCTCGGTTTCGTCCAGCCAGCCGGTCAGTTTATAGTGGCGGAAGACCGCCGTCCCCGACACCTTGATCTCTTTTGGGAGCACCGCCTTGTCCTCTCCT
>JAMCVT010000100.1 GCA_023475565.1 Actinomycetota bacterium | reverse complement strand
CCGGTGGGAACCCTTATCGGGGACCACAATATAAATATAGCCACCATGCAGGTGGGCAGAAAGCAGATCGGGGGAAAAGCCATCATGCTGCTTTCGGTTGACGGAGAGGTTCCTGATGAAACTCTCAAAAAGATTGCTGAGATAGAAGGGGTACAGGACGTAAAGCTTGTAAAACTCTAAACGGGCTCACCAGTCTGCAGTAAAAAAGCACATGAAAATATATAAGCTGTATAAAGGGTGTAAGGCGGCCTTTAGGCCATGCTGCACCCTTATTTATTGGCCGGGGGAAACCTTTTGGGGTTGTAATGGTGCTAAATTTTGGGTAAATTAGTATAAGAGCAAAGTAAGGCGGAGGTTAAAAAATGCTTGATATAAAATTGCTGCGGGGGAACCCCGGGGTGGTAAGGGAGGCCCTTAACAAAAGAGGGGCGGACCTTGACCTCAACCCCTTTCTAAAGCTGGAGGAAAAGCGCCGGGAAAAGCTGGTGGTGGTTGAGCAGCTCAAGAACCGGAGGAATGTTGTTTCTGAGGAAATAGGACGGCTGAAGCGAGAAGGGCATGAGGCCGCCGGCATGGTGGCCGAAATGCGCCAGGTGTCGCAAAATATAAAAGAGCTGGACGATGAATTAAGGGATATAGAGGTAGAGCTGCAGTATTTTCTTTTAACCATACCCAATGTTCCACATGAAACAGTGCCCGTAGGCAGGGATGCCCAGGACAATGTGGAGGTATACCGCCATGGGGAGCCGGGCAGTGCCGGCTTTGCCGTTAAGCCCCACTGGGAAATAGGTGAGGACCTTGATATACTCGACTTCGAGCGGGGAAGCAAGGTCTCCGGGGCCAGGTTTACCTTTTACAAGGGAGTGGGAGCGCGCCTGGAAAGGGCGGTAATAAATTTCATGCTGGACCTGCATATAACCGAGCACGGCTATGTGGAGATTTTGCCTCCTTATATGGTGAACAGCGGCAGCATGCTCGGCACCGGGCAGCTTCCCAAGTTTGCCGAGGATATGTTCAAGGTGGAGGGGACCGACTATTATCTGATACCCACCGCCGAGGTTCCGGTAACAAACCTCTACAGCGGGGAGATACTGGACGGGTCGAAGCTGACCATATCCCATTGCGCCTTCAGCGCCTGCTTCAGGGCCGAGGCCGGGGCGGCCGGCAGGGACACCCGGGGTCTGATCAGGCAGCACCAGTTCAACAAGGTGGAGCTGGTTAAATTTACCAGGCCGGAAGATTCCTATGAAGAGCTGGAGAAACTGACCTGGCACGCCCAGAGGGTGCTGCAGATACTGGAGCTGCCTTACCGGGTGGTATGCCTCAGCACCGGGGACATGGGCTTCAGCTCCGCCAAGACTTACGACATTGAGGTGTGGATGCCCAGCTACAACGACTTTAAGGAGATTTCCTCCTGCAGCAACTTTGAGGACTTCCAGGCCAGAAGGGCCAATATAAGGTTCAAGGACGGAAAGGAAAAGCCCCGGTTTGTGCACACCCTGAACGGGTCAGGGCTGGCCGTGGGCAGAACGGTGGCCGCCATTCTGGAAAACTGCCAGCAGGAAGACGGCAGCGTAAAGATTCCGGGACCCCTGGTGAGATACATGGGGGGTATGGAGAAAATAGGCTGAAGATCTCTGCTGTGGCGGGAAAATTAGTCAGTATCTGGCAGTATTAGCTGTGTTGACACCCTATATGGGCTGTGCTATACTAATATGTGCCGCGACAAAGAGAAGTGAGAAGTTAGAAGTTAGAAGTGGGATTAGAGGGAATTTACCCATGGTAAATTCCAACAAGAGTCTCACCTCCCACCTCCCACTTCCAACCTCTCAATACGGAGGGGTGTCCGAGCGGTTGAAGGAGGCGGTCTTGAAAACCGTTGAACCTTTGCGGGTTCCGTGGGTTCGAATCCCACTCCCTCCGCCACAGATAAAAAAGTAGTCTGACCCCGGTCATACTGCCCATATACACGGAGAGCTGGCCGAGTAGGTTGAAGGCGCTCGCCTGCTAAGCGAGTAGACGGTTCTAAAGCTGTCTCGAGGGTTCGAATCCCTCGCTCTCCGCCACCGAAAAGGCTGTTGGATATTGTCCACAGCCTTTTTGCTGTTTATGGGGCAAACAGGGCATAGGCACGTCCCGTATGTTTATATGGAATTTATGGCAGCGATGGATTATAATGGGATTATTATTCAAAATACGGGAGGTGTGTTAAATCTGAAGGCCGATGCTGTATTTGAGGGGGGAGGGGTCAAGGGGATAGGCCTGGCCGGGGCGCTATATTATGCCGAAAGAGAAATGAAGATTGCGTGGCAGAACGTGGCCGGGACCTCGGCCGGGGCTATTGTGGCGGCCCTTATGGCCAGCGGTTGCACAGCCGCTGAAATAAAGGACATATTATTCGAGCTTGATTTTTCCCTTATCAAAGATGAGGGCTTTATTGACCACTTCTCATTCCCTGGCAAAATTTTGAGCATCCTTTTTGAAAAGGGGATTTATGAGGGCAATTATATTGAACGTTTTATTGGGGAGCAACTGCTTAATAAAGGGGTAATCACCTTCGGGGATCTTAAAATAAAGGGGGAGAAAGACCTCAGATACCTCTACCGGCTCAATGTTGTTGCCAGCGATATCTCCAGGGGAAAGATGCTGGTTCTGCCCGCAGATTTAAAGGACTACGGAATTGACCCGGACAGCTTCAGCGTTGCCCGGGCCGTTAGAATGTCCATGAGCATCCCGGTCTTTTTTGAGCCGGTAGCCCTTGATTATTTAAACAACAGAGAAAAAAGAAAAAGCTTCATTGTGGACGGCGGTATTCTAAGCAATTTCCCGGTGTGGCTTTTCGATACCGACCAAGACCCCCCCTGGCCCACTATCGGCTTCAGGCTTATCGAGCCCTGCCAGGGTGAGCCCCGGAGAATAAGCAACATAGTAGATTTTCTGGCCGCCATAGTGGGAACCATGATGGAGGCTCATGATGAGCGGTACATACAGGATGCCAATTTTAAGAGAACTATCGGAATTCCCACCATGGGGGTGAAAACCACTGATTTTGACATAACCCTTGAGAGGAAGGAAATGCTGTTTCAGGCGGGATACGATGCCGCCAAAAAGTTTTTTCAAGGTTACTCCGATACGGCATACAAGAAAATTCACCCGCTATTTTTCAAGCCAAAAAATTAGACCTTATGGAATAAACTGCCTATTTAGATCGTTATAAAATTTGGACCTCTCCCCGGAGGCCGGCAGTTTGGAGTGGGATATTAAAGCGCTTTATAAACCACCTATCATCATACTTCCTCCTGGTGAGGTAGTCCCGCCGCTGTTCCCACACATCGCTCAGCATCACCTCGGCCAGTGTTTTCTCAAAATCCTTCTGATCCTTTAAAAGGGAAAGGGCCGAGGCCAGCCTTTTCCCTCCGAAATGGGAGCAGGCCAGGCGCAGTAAATTATAGTTGACGTGCTCCATGGAGACCCGGTAGGGGTGCCTGGGCCGGAAAAGGTGCAGAATATTAAAATAAGGGTCTACATATAGAGAATAGCCGAATAGCCACATTTTAAGGGATATCTCCTCGTCCTCATGTCCCCACACCTTAAAGCCCCGGTCATACCCGTTAACCGTTTCAAAGGCCTCCCGGCGGAAGGCCTGGCAGCCTCCCGGCAGAAGGGGGACAGCCGTCATTCCGGAAGGTCTGGGGAGCCACTTGACCTCCAGGCGGTCGTTCCATGTCTGCCCGTAGCCCACTGCCTGCGGATTCCCCATGGAGGCTATGCCGGGGGAGACCCCGCTGACTCCGGGCAGTAAAAAGCTTTTATAGAGGCGGTCAAGCCAGTCCTGGGGCACAGTTATGTGGGCGTCACAGAAAACCAGTATTTCACCCCGGGCGGCCTTGGCCCCGGCATTCCGTGCCCCGGGAGCCCCCAGTCCAGCCGTGGTTACCAGGCTGACAGCAGACATCGTGTAAGGCCGGCCGGCCAAAAAAGAGCAGCACCTGTCCTCCGAGTTATCGTCCACCACCACTATCTCGTAAGGAATGTTACCAGCCGTCCTCAGCATAGAGTCCACCGTGGCCTTTATATTGAGACCCTCGTTTTTAACGGGCAGGATAATGGAAAAAATAACGTCTGACATGGTTATTACCCAGCTCCTTACTTTTAACGGGTGAGGTTAATGGAAGCCCTTCCAGATATATATATGTATGTGGGTTGACTTCTGATAGTTATTTTGTTAAAATGAATTTTGCCGGTGATGAAGCCGGCATTATAAGTGCCTGTAGCTCAATTGGATAGAGCGTCTGACTACGGATCAGAAGGTTGGGGGTTCGAGTCCCTTCAGGCACGCCA
>JAMCVT010000154.1 GCA_023475565.1 Actinomycetota bacterium | reverse complement strand
ATGAAGAGTTTGATGGAATTATCTATTAAAGTGCCCGGCAAGTTGCTGATGTTAAAATTTTACAGATGACACAGGTTAATTTAATATTGTCAATTTTATTGAAAAAAGCTATTGACATAGTACGGCTGAAGAATAAAAAACACCCCCGGGATGCAGTCCCCCGGGAGCGTCAGACATCGTTCCCAACACCATTTATTCCACCCTATCAACACTTCTAACTAATTATCTTTCAACTTAATAAAATCTTCTATAGATAATCTAGAACTTGTCAGTATAGATTTTAAAGTTTTTGATGGAAGAATATCTTTCCCATGAACCGGTATTGTTGCCCATCTAGTTGGATCTTCAGGATGACTTAAGAAATTGTGACTACCCCGTCTCCGTACAACAATAAAGCCAGCGCTCAACAAAGCATCCAAGGTATCTTTACCTGTTGCCCTGGGTAATTTTGGAGACATTATATAGTAACCTCCGCGATTGTAACTTCAACATCTCCTTTTGGAACAGGCTGCCCAGTAGCCTCTAGACCCTCCAGGGTAACAGTAATAGCTTCTTGTGCCCTCTCTAAAGCTTCATCGCGGGTTCTGCCATAGGTGACACATCCCTGAAGTGCCGGCACGGTAACAGTAAATACTTTTTCCTCGGCATCCCATTCCAAGATTACCTTAAACCTACGCAACCAAGATCATCCCCTTTCCTGCCAGGGTATATTTTTATTATAACACGCAGCTTAAACACATTATATTATCCATTTTGAAAGGCAATGCTGGCAAATTATTGTCAGACAAGTAGACATAATTACCGGGGATTCTCCCAAGTGCTAATGTTCTATTACTGACAGTTCCGGCATTGGAAAGTGCCTTACATTTTTTGTAACAAGGGTAAGGGAATTTTCCACCGCCACGGCAGCGATTAAAGTATCGGAAATAGTTAAAGTTATGCCCCTTTTCTGATAGTCACGGCGATAAAGTCCAGCTCGACAGGCAGTTTTATATTGAATTGTGCAGAACTGCAGAGCTTCTAAAAACTCCTCAATACGTGAAAGATCTTCCGGCCTGACACCTGAGAATATCTCCGCCACCGTCACCGGACAACAGGCCAAAGGCGCTTCCTCCACGAGTTTTTCAAGCAAACTTGCAACCTCCCTGCGTCCCCGGAAGAAATCAATTAAAACCGTAGTGTCCAAAAGAAAACCCTTATTCGCCAAAAATTTCCTTCCTCCTTGCCTCAGTTTCCTCCCTTAATTTTCGCACCCAGGATGAAACTTCTTCTGCACCGGCAAATTCGGGATAGTCTTTATCTTTAAAAATACCGGAAACTGACTGTAGTGCCTTTTTTTGCTTTAATTTAATCAATTCCTTTTTTGTGGCCTGAATTATAAATTTACTTCTCTGCCGCTCACCAACATGCTTATCCAAGTCGGATAAAAGATCCACCGGCAGCCGGATAGGTGTCAACTTGGTACTTTCCATCATTACCCACCCCTGTATATACATCGTTATTATTCATAAGTATATACAGGAACATCGGCCATGTCAAAGTGAACATTAAACGAAATTTAAAAGGAACCTCCCGGATTAAAGGGAGGCTCCTCATATATACTGCAGAAGCGGCTAAATATTATTCAAGGCGTTCACTATTACCGTAACCGCTTCGGCCCTGGTGGCGTTACCCCCGGGCCTTACCAGGTTGCCGGGATATCCCTTCATTATTCCCCTGCCGGCGGCGATGGCGACGGCCTCCAGTGCCCAGCCGGAAATGTCTTTAGTATCCGCAAAGGTGAGATCCCCGGATGTCCAGTTAAGACCGGCAGCCTTAACAGTCATTACAGCCATCTGCTCCCGGTTAATCAAATCATCGGGCCTGAAATTGCCTTCCGGGTAGCCGTTGACTATTTCCAGGGCTGCAGCGGTGGAAATAAAGTCCCCGGCCCAGTGGCCGGCAGTGTCGCTGAATAACTTCCCACCCTGCGATTGTAATCCCAATGCCTTCACCAGCATGGCGGCAAATTCCGCCCTGGTGATTTTACCGTCAGGCCTGAAGGTCCCGTCCGGATAGCCGCTTACCGCCCCGGAGGCAACCAGCGACTTAATATTGGCCTCAGCCCAGTGGCCGGATATGTCCTTAAATGTCAGATCATCTCTCAGGACCGGGGGCAGGGAAGGTATAGCCACCGGCTTTTTCACCGCTATCACGGCGAATTTGGTAAAATGAACGGCATCCCCGCTTACCCTGCCGGCAGCCATATCGACACTGACGTTTTCCAGCTCCACCCACTTGCCGGCGCTTTCGTCATACCAGTATATGCTGAAGGTGTATTGGTCCGGATCGACTTTTGTTCTGTCAAAGTTCATGGTTATAGTCACCGGCTTATCAAAATTGCCGGACACGTCTTTTACTATCTCGACCACCCGGCTGACCAGCTGACCGTTTTTCGGCGGCATCAGCCCGGAGACCGAGGTAACCTCCTCCACCTGCACCCTGATCTCTTCATCCACGGCTCCTGCGGGCACAGTAATGGTCACACCTGACTCTTTCACCGTTCCGCCACCGTCATCCACGGATTCCCCTTCAGGCTGAAGCGTAGATCCGCCGCCACCACCACCGCCAGAACTTGCATCATTGTCCGTAATGGTGATTACTGCGGTGCTCTGGCCCCCCAAAGTGGCTCCCCCACCCGGGCTGCTTAAGGTCAGATTCACTGTCTCGTTGTTTTCGTCAACACTGTCCTCCAGTATGGGAACGGTGAATGATTTGGTGGTTTCCCCGTTTCCAAAAGCAAGCGTTCCGCTGGCAGCGGTGTAATCATTCCCGGCAGTGGCGCTGCCGTTACTGGTTGCATAGTTCACCGTCACCGTCCCATCGCTTCCCCCGGTGCGGTCTATATTAACGGTGACGCTGCCTCCTCCCTCACCAACACTGTAAGTGTCGCTGCTGAAGGCCAACTGGCCAAACTGGGCCGCATCGTTTTCGGAAATAATAATCTTCGCCCTGTTCTGGCCTCCCAGGGAGACTCCCCCGGTTGGATTGCTCAGGGCCAGATCGATAACCTCGTCTCCCTCATAGACACCGTCTTCCAGTATGGGCACGGTAAATGTTTTTTCGGTCTCCCCGATGCCAAAGTTAAGCGTGTCGCTTACACCGGTGTAGTCGCTCCCAGCGGTGGCGCTGCCGTCATTGGTAGCGTAACTTACCTCAGCAGCACCGCCGCCTCCCCCGGTGCGGCTTACACTTATAACGGCGCTACCCCCACCCTCACCCACGCTGAACCCGGCGCTGGTGAAGGCAAACTGGCCGGGGGAGCTGTTGTTGGCTATGTTAAAGGCGTCCGCCAGCCCGTTTCCAAATACGTAGTCATATCCCGTGGTTCCCAGGTCCGCTGAGTTGCTGTTTATAATACCAGCCACCTCGGAGGCGGAAAGGGCAGGGTTTTTTTCCATAGCCAGGGCCGCCACGGCAGCCACATGTGGCGCTGCCGCGCTGGTACCGTAAAATCTCATGGTCCCCCCATCGTTTTGTCCGAAACCTCCGGCCCCGGTTATGGCTACCCCGTCAATGCCGCAGACTTCTGGCTTGCTGCGGGTGGAGCCGTCGTAGAGAGTCACCGGTCCAAGAGACGAATAATTAGCTATTTGGTTGAGTTGTGAATAATTGACCGCCCCTGCGGCGATTACCCCGGCACAGCCGGGTGACCGAAAATGGAGTCTACTCCTGTAATATTGTCTATATAGACCTGGGTTTCATTAAATGGATAAATAAATACCTCCAACGTTTTTGCAGTTGCTCCAATCACCTTGTTAACAGCTATGGCTCCCTCAATTGTAGATCCGCTGATGTTTGTGTAAGAGATTACCTCAATGGGATCATCATTACCGTCCTGGACATTCTCACTGTATTTCAGTTCAGAACCGTTACCGGCATTCAACAGATACAGATCATAGTCGTTTACGGAAGTGCCCCACTTGTCGTTCCACTGTAGAACTACATAAAGGCTATCACCAGCAGGGATTTTCACGTATAGATCAGTATTTGCAAGACCAGTACCGCTGAAGTCATGCCAGCTTGTAGCCCCCAACTGATCATACATCCCCTGGTAGTGCGTCTTGGCATCGTTTCCGGCCGCCGACACGTAAAGGACATCATGACCTGCTATAACCGAGGCTATGTTGTATTTGCTAAACTAAAAGTGTACCAATTTTAGCCCTTTGATCAGCGGAAAGTTGACCACCCGATCAAACTAACCTGTACACTGTAGGTGGATACTTCACAGTGTACGGGAGGAAAGGGAATGATCAGTGTGGTCGATAAAGAAATGATCAGAAAACTATACCATGTGCAAGGCAAATCTATTCGCTGGATTGCCAGA
>JAMCVT010000009.1 GCA_023475565.1 Actinomycetota bacterium | reverse complement strand
GGTTCTCAAGGTAATTAATCACTTATCTCGCTCTCAGCAACTACCATTGCTTTTTAGCCCAGATGACAACAACGAATGATCCCATATTCTGATGTTTAGCACACATGGCCCTGCCGGTTAGTGGGGCTTTTTATTTTATCCGTTAAAAAACGATATTTGCCCCGGAGGTACGAACATACCAGCCGGGGCTTTTTCTTGCCTTCTAGGGTCCATTTTGAGGGCCAGGGTCTACCTTTTGTCCGCGCGGCAGACGTAAGGTGTCTAATTTCTTTTCTCTAAAGGCCGGATTTCAAATCCGAGCTTGCCAAATTCATCTAAATCACTTTCGGTGTGCTCATGCCTATATATGTATCACATATGTTATACATATACACTACCTCGCACGCGAGTTACTACGCCCAAATTGGCAAGCGATTTCCGATTTGAGTAAAGCAAGCTCAGGCTGGGCTCATTTTGCCGTTTTTAGCCCTTTAATATAGCTGTAATCCTTGTCTTACGTGAATTCTTTAATGGTGCCCCTGCCAATAGGAAACTCCATCACAAAAAGTGCAATGCATATGTGATACAATATAGGCCTTTCATCTCGTGCGTACACGCGAGTTACCTTCAGCTTCTGGAACTAATTCCAGAAGCTGAAGGAGGGAGATTTTCCTCCCCCCTTGGCTTTCATCCGGGACGGCAGAAAACTCAGTTGTCCTCTCCGGGCCGGGCCGGGTTTTTATTTTTGGGAAAACCCTATTGGGTTTTGGGGCACCATATTTGTTAGTTACGTGTTAGTTACCGACAAAATTTAGGGCGGTTTTAAACGACTTCTGAAAAAATGAAAAAAACCGCTATCCCTTATAAATAGCGGTTTTTACTGGTGGGGATGACTGGTTTCGAACCAGTGGCCTCTTGAATGTGAGTCAAGCGCTCTCCCGCTGAGCTACACCCCCGATTATTCTCATGTGCGAACATTATTTTACCACAAAGGGGAGTGTATATGCAACAGTAAAGGATCAGGAATTTATTATTGCATATGGTATAAAGTGGGCATTTCGAAGCAGTAACTTTTTCGGATAACCAGCTATTTAAATTAAATATTGCGCATACTCGAAAAAAAGAGAGGAAATACATGAATTTTGCAAATAGATTAGAAGGAAGTTTCCCGGGAAAGGAGAATTATCCATTATAAGGGTATTGTTATTTCGACAAGTACCGATATAAAGTGCAGGGGGATTCAGAGATTGAAGCGTCGTCAGGTGGCTAAAAAAGAAAACAACGATAGATGGCTGCTTACCTATTCAGATATGATTACCCTGTTGCTTATATTCTTCATAGTTATGTATACGCTCAGCAGTATTGACGTAAAGAAATTCCAGGCTCTTTCCACTTCTCTGTCCAAAGCCATGGGGGCCGGCGGAATGGTTCTGGACAGCCCTGGCCCTTCGGTTGTTCCCGGAATTTCGGGAACCATTACGGAAGTAGCCGTAAATTCAGGAGAAAATTCTCAGTTGGAGAGCATAAAGAAGGAACTGGAAGAGTACGTGAAGGAAGCAAATCTTCAGGCCAAGGTATCGGTAACCATGGAAGAGCGGGGGGTTGTAATTTCTTTCCAGGAAGAGGTGCTGTTCAAGCTTGGATCAGCCGAGCTTACGCCCAGGGCCAGGGAGATTATAACAAAAGTGGGGCCGGTTCTGGAAACTGCCCCCAATTACCTGCGAGTCGAGGGCCATACTGACAACCTTCCCATACACACTTCCCAGTACCCTTCCAACTGGGAGCTTTCGGCAGCCAGGGCGAATACAGTTTTAAAAGAGCTGCTCAGAAACTTCAATATACACCCGCAGAGGCTGTCGTCAGTGGCCTACGGAGAATACAGGCCGCTGGTCAAAAATGATTCGGACGTGAACAGGCAGACGAACAGGCGTGTAAATATAGTTATTTTGCGCAGTAAATTCGGCGGCGCCGAGCCCGGAACCCTGACCATTATAGAACAATAAAAAAGTGTAAGTATTGGTGGAAAGGAAGATAAAAAATAGTATGGATTTACCACTGGTATTAGGATTGCTGTTATCGCTGGTTTCACTGGTGGGTGGTTTTCTATGGGAGGGTGGAACCGCCGGTGCTTTATTGATGCCTTCGGCAGCGCTTATAGTTTTTGGAGGCACCTTTGGAGCTACAGCGGTCAGCTTCAGCATGAGCGAACTGAAAAATATTCCGAAGCTTTTAAAAATAGCGTTTATCCCAAAAGAGCAGGAGCCAGCCCTGGTTATAGATCTGATAGTAAGCCTGGCTGATGAAGCCCGCCGGGAAGGACTGCTGTACCTGGAAAACCGGCTTGACGACATAAACGACCAGTTCCTGCGCAAGGGAGTTCAGCTGGTGGTGGACGGCACCGACCCGGAGCTGGTTAGAAGTATAATGGAAGTAGAACTATATGCCATTGAGGAAAGACATCATGTAGGAAGTTCCATATTTGAGGCCGCAGGAGGATACTCCCCTACCATGGGCATCATAGGTACCGTTATGGGCCTTGTGCACGTTCTGGGGAACATGAGCGACCCCAACTCACTGGGGCCGGCCATTGCAGTGGCATTTCTGGCCACACTTTACGGGGTTGGCAGCGCCAACGTTTTATGGCTTCCCCTGGCCGCTAAGCTGTCCAACCTCAGCAAAAAGGAAACAAATTTAAGGATGCTTATGATCGAGGGTATTGTTTCACTGCAGGCCGGCTACAACCCGATACTTATCAGGGAAAGGCTGTCTGCCTTCCTTAACCCCTCCACCAGGGAGGGGGAAAAGGTAAGCGATGAGGAGTAAAAAAGTCCGTGCCGCATATAGTACAGATTTAAGGCCAGCAGGCAGGCAGCTAGTGCCTTATAAGGAGTGTGAAATGTATGTGCAGCTCTGATGACGGTAAAAGCGAGGAGCAGGTAGTTGTCTTCAACCTGCAGGATCAGGCATACGGTGTCAACATTGCATCAGTTCTGGAAATAATAAGGGCAGAGACTGTAACCAGGGTTCCCGGAACACCGCCTTTTATAGAAGGAATTATAAATTTGCGGGGTAAGGTTGTTCCGGTAATGGACCTTTGCAAAAGCTTCGGACTCCCTTCTACCTGTGTATCCGAAACAACCAGGGTTATTATTGTGGAGGCCGGGGGAGTGTCGATGGGTTTTACCGTAGACTCCGTATCGGAAGTTCTTCGCCTGCCGGAGTCAGGCATCGAGCCGGTTCCTTCACTTATTTCGGCAGCCAGTGTGGAGGCTTTCAGGGGGATTGCCCTGGTGGGAGACAGATTGATAACCCTTCTTGATCTTAACAGATTGCTTGGCGAGGATGAGAAAGAAGAACTGCTTGGTTTTGAAGGTTAATTACAGTATTTAAGGGGTGGTGACGATTTGTTCAGCGATGTTGAGATGTCAGTATTCTTGGAGGAGCTTGAAGAAAAGATACAGTCAATAAATGATAATGTGCTTCTTCTTGAGAAAGACGGGGGGAGTCCGGAGGTTATTCAGGAAATCTTCCGTGCCGCCCATACTATAAAAGGTTCCTCAGGGGTGATGGGCTATGAAAAAATGGCCCGTCTGACCCACGAAATTGAAAATCTTTTTGACAAGCTGCGCCAGGGGACCATGGAGGTATCCACTCATCTGGTTGATGTTCTTTTTGAAGCCCTGGATACACTTAAAATGTTGAAGGATGAAATTACCGGCGAGGGCCGGGAGGTCCATGTCGAGGATATTACTGATAAGATACGGGCCTGCCAGACTGGCGGAGGAGAAATTGTTGAGGAGTTCTCAGCAGCAGCGCCCGGCCATATCTCCGGCCATATGAATGATCAGATGAGACCGGACAAGTTTGACGAAATAATTATGAACCTGATCAGGGAAGCTGAGGTAAGAGGGTACCAGGCATACTGGATCAACGTCCAGGTGGACCCGGCCTGCCAGATGAGAAATGTCAGGGCCTTCCTGGTGTTTGAAACACTTCAGCAAACAGGGGAAATAATTAAAAGCGATCCTCCTGCCGAGGAACTGCAGGAGGGCAGATATGACAATTACTTCTCAGTTATACTGATCAGCAAGGAAGATATGGATTACATAAAAAACCTGCTTATGTCCATCGCCGAAATAAGCTCCATAGAAATAGAAAATATTGATTCCGGGGAAGAGAACGGCCTTGCGGCTGTATCCCAAGAGGTAGAACAGCAAAAAGAAGAAGTTAAAAAGGATGATAACGTCAAGCGGCAGGCAGGCCTTGAAAAGAGCACTATCAAAACGGTACGGGTGGATGTGCAAAAACTGGACAATTTGATGAACCTGGTCAGCGAGCTGGTGATAGACCGCACCAGGCTGAACAGGTTTGTGGATATTTTTGAGAACAAATTTGGATCAGAGGAACTGGCCGATGACATTGTGGAAATATCAAACCACCTGGGACAGATAACCACCGACCTTCAGGACGAAATAATGAAGGCCAGGATGCTGCCGGTAGCCAATGTATTCAACCGTCTGCCCAGGATGGTCAGGGACATAGCCCAAAAGCTGGGCAAGGAGATTGATTTTATTGTTGAAGGAAAGGAAACCGAGCTGGACAGAAACGTTATTGAAATAATAGGGGACCCTCTTATTCACCTGATCAGGAACGCTATAGACCACGGTATTGAGCCTCCGGATGAAAGGGAGAATTTGGGCAAGCCCAGGAAGGGCAGGGTATTTTTAAAGGCCGCCTATAGTGAGAGCCATATTGTTATTACACTGTCGGATGACGGCAGGGGACTGGCCCTGGAAAGAATTAAGGAAATCGCCCAAAAGAAAGGACTTATGAAACCCGATGCTTTGACCAGAATGAGTGAGAGGGAAGCCTTTGACCTTATATTCCTGCCGGGCTTCTCCACTGCCGCCGAGGTAAGCGATGTTTCCGGCAGAGGTGTGGGAATGGATATAGTCAGGAACCAGATTGAGCAGATCAACGGAACACTTGAATTCCATTCCGAGCCTGGAAACGGGACGATGTTCAATATCAAGCTGCCTCTTACTCTTGTTATCGTCAGGGCGCTTATGGTGGGGATGAGTAGCCAGGTATACGCCTTCCCGCTGGCCAATGTTATGGAAACACTGTCCATAAAGGACTCAGACATAAGGCTTGTGCGCCACAGTGAGGTTATCGTGGTAAGGGGCCAGGTTCTACCGCTGGTACGTTTGACCGATATGTTCCAACTGGGCATGGAAAGAAGCGGGGAAAAGCTCTATGTGGTGGTGCTGGGATCTGGTGACAGGCGGATTGGAGTCGTGGTTGAAAAACTTATAGGGGAGCAGGAAATAGTCATCAAATCACTGGGCGGCTATCTCGGCCAGATGACGGTCCTTTCCGGGGCCACCATACTGGGAGACGGAAGGGTGGCCCTCATTATAGACGCCAAAGGCATTATCAAGGACACCGGTAAAGAGGATATATCATATGCCAATTAGGGTTTTGGTGGTGGACGACTCGTCTTTGATGAGGCGTCTGATTATAAGGTTCCTGGAAGAGGACATTAACATAAAGGTGATAGACACTGCCGTTAACGGTGAAGAGGCCTTGAAAAAAATTCAGAGCCTAAGGCCGGACGTGGTTACTCTGGATGTGGAAATGCCAGTTTTAGACGGCCTTTCCACCCTGGGAAGACTGATGCGCCTGTCACCGCTGCCGGTGGTCATGCTGAGCGCCCATACCACCGAGGGAGCCAGGGCAACCATGCAGGCGCTGGCCCTGGGAGCTGTGGATTTTGTGGCCAAGCCCACCAAGCCCGGTGAAATGAGTGCCATGGTGGCCGATCTAAAGTACAAGATTAAGGTTGCGGCCCAGGCGTCACTGAAGAAAATTCCCACATACACCCCCCGGCCGGCAGCCAGGCAAAAAACACAGGACATCAAGGCTGAGGCCAAGACACCGCTGTCTCCCATACCGATGCCCATTACCCGGTCATCAGGCGGAAAAATTGAAGTGGTGGTAATTGGATCCTCCACCGGCGGTCCGGCCGCACTGCAGCAGATTGTTCCCCTGCTGCCGGAGAATCTTCCCGTGGGAATGGTTATTGTTCAGCACATACCGGTGGGTTTTTCAGGTCCCCTGGCCGAACATCTGGACCGAAAGTCAAAGGTAAAGGTGAAGCATGCCGAACAGGGAGACAGGATTACGCCTGGTCAGGTGCTGGTTTCCCCTGCCGGGTATGATCTCTTTTTTAAAGGTAAGCCAGGCTCACTTACGGTTTTCCTTGACCCCGGAAAAGCTCCGGTGCCCCCCGGCGGCTTCAGGCCTTCTGTGGATGTGGTGATGAAATCGGCGGCCGAAACATTGGGAAGCCATGCCATGGGAGTGCTGCTTACCGGAATGGGCAAGGACGGCGCCCAGGGAATGGCGGCCATAAGAAAGGGCAGCGGGCACACGGTGGCTGAGGCTGAGAGTACCTGTGTTGTCTTTGGCATGCCCCGGGCAGCCATTGAAATAGGAGGCGCAGAGAGGGTTTTGCCCCTTAATGAGATTGCCGGTGAAATAATTAGGTCAGTGTAAAAAAATATTAAAGTTTTTTCATTTGATAACGATATAGAGTATAGAAATAGTTTGTAAGCAGGGTGATTACCGTGAAAATCAATAGTTACGGCAGTATTCCGGATATTACGAAGGCATATTCCTCCCAGAGGAAGGATCGGCCGTCCGCCAAACAGGACGTGCCAATCACTGGCGGAGAGGATACCCTGGAACTGTCAGTGCAAGCCAGGGAAATGCAGGACGTAAAGGCTGCCCTTAAAGATGTGAGAGAGGTCCGGGAGGAAAAGGTAGAGCAGATAAAAAAAGAGATTAGGGACGGCGCCTACCGGGTGAACGCCGGGAAAATAGCTGAGCGCATGATTCAAGAGAGGCTCCTTGATAAACAGGCATAAAGGGGAGTGAGTAATGGAGTCTTTATTCCTGGAACTGAAAAACGCTTTGGAATTGCAAATGCATACAATGAAACAACTGTTGGACACAGCCCGGGAACATAACCGGGCTTTACGTCAATTAGACATAAATTTATTAAACTCCACACTGAAAAAAGAAGAAGAGCTTGCCGCCACTCTGTCCAGGCAGGATCAGGCAAGAAAAAGTACAACCTCGGGCCTGGCAAAAAAATTGGGCTTGCCCGCTGACGCCAGCCTCAGCCAGTTCACAGACCTGGCCCCCTCCGGCATTATAGGGGAACTGAACGCCATCAAGGAAAGCATTAAGAGTATGGCAATGGAGTTGGAAGAAATAAATACTCTTAACCAATCTCTCACAAAACAGGCCATGCAGGTAAACGATATGTTTTTAAAAATATTCACCCAAACAGGAAAGCAGGCATACTCCCCCGCAGGGAAGAAAGTGGAAGAAAGCCTGAAGCTGTCCCTGCTGGACAAGAAGGTGTAAAAGTGGTAAAGGTGGTGAATTCTCGTGCCAGGAACTTTTTTCGGGCTGGAAATAGGAAGAAGAGGACTGCAGACACACCAGAGGGCGCTGGACGTCACCGGCCATAACCTGGCCAATGCCAGCACCGAGGGATATACAAGGCAGGAGGCGGTATTTACCCAGACCGATCCCTATACCGCCCCGGACTTGAACAGCCCCGCCACTCCGGGCCAGCTCGGCAGCGGCATAACAACAAGCATTATCAGGAGAATCCGGGATGAGTATATGGATCCCCAATTTCGCCGGTCCAATTCGGACCGCTATTATTGGGAGGATCAGATTAGCATATTCAAAAGGGTTGAGGCCAGCTTTGCCGAGCCTGCATCTTCCGGTATTGAGGATCAACTGGTGGAATTTTTCAAGGGCTGGCAAAACCTTAACAACAACCCGCAAGATCCTGGTGTCAAGGCATCGGTGAAGGAAATGGGAGTTCAACTTGCCTCGCTTATGACTTATACATATAATCAACTGACCGACATACAGGAAAGCATTATCAAGCCGGGTACTTTACCGGCGGTGGAGAGCGGTCAGATGAAGGACCAGGTGGCCAGGGTCAACGACCTTTTTACCCAGATTCAAAACCTGACCTCTGATATTATGAAAATATACCGGGTTGGACAGCAGCCCAACGATTTGATGGACAAGCGTGATTTACTGCTGGATGAGCTGTCTAAATTCGGCCCGCTTACGGTTGCACACAAAACGGACAGCGGTAAGCCCACCGGTGAAATAACCATGACTTTTTTTGGTATGACCATTACATCAGTACCCCGCCAGCAGACTACATTATCCCTGAGGATAAATGATGAGCCGGGTCCGGAGAACGGACATCTGGAGCTTCAGGAGAATTCCAAAGGGAAGGTTATTGACCTTACTGCCGAGATAGACAACTATCAAAAGGGAGGTTCCCTGCTGGGGCTGGAAAAAGCCCGGCAGAGCATTATAGGTTTTAAAGGAAATCTGGACTATATGGCAGTGAACTTGAGAGATAAGATTCGTGAGAAGAACAATACACCCCCTGCAGCCGGCATCCCTGATTTCTTTATGGGATCCCTGGCCAAGGGAAATTTTGCAGTAAACAATGCAGTGGTGAGCGATCCCAATATTATAGATGGCACAAAGGCTTCCAAAATTGCCGGAATACGGCATGAAAACATGGATCCGTCACGTAATTACACAATAGAGCAAAGCTACGGGCTTCTAACCACTGACGTGGGCAACAAGGCCCGGGGCACCGATGGAATGGCGGCCAATCAGCAGGCAATACAGGAACAGATGTATAACCTCAGGGAGTCCGTTTCAGGGGTATCGGTGGACGAGGAACTGTCAAAAATGGTTCAGTTCCAATACGGCTACCAGGCCTCGGCCCGGGTGGTCAGCATGGTGGACGATCTACTGGATGTATTAATCAACCGGATGACTTAGTAAAAAGGGGTGGGCTTAGGTGAGAGTAACAAACAGGATGATTGCCAATAACCTGAACGGGAATATGCAGAGAAATCTTTACAGGCTATCCCGCTCTCAGGAGCAGTTGGCCACTGGCAAGAGCATGCTCAGGCCCAGCGACCGTCCGGAGAATTTAAGCCAGTTGTTTTCGTTGAAATCTACACTGTCCTATATGGAACAGAATGACCGCAACCTGGATGACGGACTCAGTTATCTAAACCTTAATGACAGCACAATGCAGACCCTGGGTGACATTTTAAACCAGTCGTCACAGATGGCCGTTCAGGGAGCAAACGCAACATACGCTCCACAGGATATGGCTGCCTTGGGCGAGCAGATAGATAAAATGGTTGACCATATGGTGGACATGGCCAATTCCAGTGTGGGAGGCAGGCATATATACGCCGGAACCAAAAACAGCAGGCCTCCCTTCAAGAGAACCGGGGACACAATTACATACACCGGGGACTTGAACGGCATTTTCAGGGAAGTATTATCCGGGGAAAACTATCGCATAGATGCTCCGGGTATCACCACCGGTTTTCAGATTGAACCGCTGGTGTCCACAACCACCACCTTGCCTACAGTGACACAGAGGCAGATACCGTCCAAGTTAAACAATACCGGGATATTTACCGTTACCCGAACAGCGGGCGCTTACAGCATAACCAACCCCACCACCCTGGACGGAGCTACGCCTGCTCCCGGCCTGGTAACCTCTTTTACCGTTGTTGGGGATGTGATTACCGTTAACGGCGCCGCCGATGAACTGGAAGGTCTCAAGATAGACATGACAGGTGTGTCCGACGGAGACCAGTACAAGGTAATCATTGACAGTAAGACGGGTGTCTTCGGCCATGGAACTGAGACCGCCCCGGGTGTTTATGAGGTGTATAATCCCACCGTTCCCAAGGATAATGCGGTGGATGAAGGTATATTCGATGTAATGTTCAGGCTGAGAGACAACTTGAAAAATGGTGATCATATAGGAACAAGCAATAGTATCGGATCAATACAACTGAAACTTGACCAGCTGTTGGAGAGAAGAGTGGGCATTGGCGCCCGGACCAGGCATTTTGAGGCGCTGAAGTATCAGATTTTAGATTTGGAGACAAAACTTACCGAATCTCAGTCGAAATTGGAAGACGCCGATCTATACAAGCTGTCCATCAGCATGAGCCAGGAGCAGGTTGCTTTCCAGGCGTCATTGGCTTCAGGGGCAAATATAATGCGGGTATCTCTTCTTGATTTTTTAAAGTAATCACTCAGTTTTAGAAGGAAGGGAACTGCCATGAAAATCGGGGCAGGCGGTCTGCAGGCCATATTTGCCCAGGATGCGGCCCGGGGATTGGAGGCCAACAAGGTTAAAACCCCCACGGAAGCTGCATTGCTGCAGAGTGAAGACCCGGTTGTTCGCAAGCAGCTATATGAACTGAATAAAGCGGTGGAGCGCATGCGCCGGGCGGCTGAGGCCTTCAACCAGCCCATGGATTTTGAGGTAAAGCGTGGGGAGAAGCCCAGAATAAAGGCCCGGGACAGGCGGACGGGGGCCGAGCGGGACTACACCCTGGAAGAGGCCGAGGCCTGGCTGGAGGAGATTGAGAATGGCAGGGGCAAGAATTTAAACGGATATGCATAGCAGGCGCCATATTGACATGCCGGTGCCGGTATGGTATTTTTGCGTAAAAATAAGCCGGAGGGTATCTAATGGGTTTTAGAAAAAAATCCACCTGGCCGCCAGGCTGGCCAAAGAAGCACCAAAAAGCTACGCCGATTGTTTTCGTATTTTAGAAGAAAACCGTATAATATCGAAGGACCTGGCATTGAATCTGGTATCCATGGCCAAATTCCGGAACCTCCTGGTGCACCAATACGGCAGGGTTGACGACTCCATTGTCTATAGCGTGCTGAAAAGCGATACCAGGGACCTCATTAATTATACAGACCAAATAAAATCGTTACCACGCCACCAGCGGCAAAGTGCTTTTGAGCAAAAATGAACCCGCCAGGTTTACTTTTTTAGAAGAAACCTGGCGGGAATACTTTGACTGTCAACCCTTGTTCCGATCTTTTTATAACGATTTGTTAAATTAATTGGCCCGGGACCGGCGCACTGGCGTTGGTCGGGAATTAATATTTATCCAGTATCCGCGTCAATTCTAAGACTACGCGGCGTGCAATGTCTTCGCTCATGGCCGGGAAGAGGGGCAGACTCAAAGCCCGCTGGTAATAATCCTCGGCCACAGGGCACAACCCCTCGGGGTAACCCAATTTTTGATAATAAGGGTGCCAATAAACCGGCAAATAATGCACCTGGACGCCGATCCCGGCCCGGTGCAGTTCTTCATACAATTCCCGCCGGTGAGGACGTTGGCCCTTCAACCTGATTACGTAAAGATGCCAGGCCGGGGAGCAGTCCGCCAGGGTAACGGGAAGAACTATCATTTTTAAGCCGTTTAACTGACGGTTGTAATAATCCACCAGGGCCTGCCTATTTTTCAGAAACTGGTCCAACTTCTTCATCTGGCTGACGCCCAGCGCGCACTGGATATCGGTAAGCCGGTAATTGTAGCCCAGGTAATGCATTTCGTGATACCAGGGCCCGTGCCACCGGCTGAGTTTTTTCCTTTCCCGGACCATGCCGTGGGACCGGAAGGCCAGCATTTTTTCGTAGTAGTCTTTATTGTCAGTAACCACGGCGCCTCCCTCTCCGGTGGTGATGTGCTTAACCGGGTGAAAGCTGAAAATGGTCAGGTGAGCCAGGGATCCCACCGGCCTGCCGCGGTAGGCCGCCCCCAGGGCGTGGGCCGCGTCTTCCACCACCACCAGGCCGTACCTTCCGGCAATATCCATGATGATGTCCAGATCCGCCGGGTGCCCGGCAAAATCCACCGGCGCCAGCACCTTGGTTCGGGGTGTGATGTGGCGTTCCAGTTCCGCAGGGTCTATGTTTGCCGTATCCCGCCTGATATCGGCAAATACCGGCCTAGCCCCCAGAAATAAGGCTGCGTTGGCGGTAGCCGCGAAGGTAACGGGGGAGGTGATCACCTCGTCTCCCGGCCCTACCCCGGCGGCGAAGTAGGCGGCGTGCAGCGCCGCCGTGCCGGAGTTGAAAGCGACGGCGTACCCGGTCCCGGACCGTCGGGCCAGGGACCTTTCAAATTCTTCCACCTTTGGTCCGGTGGTCAGCCGGTCGGATCGCAAGACTTCCACCACGGTCTGAATATCGTCCTCGTCCAGATACTGTTTTCCGTATGGTAAAAATTCCATCTCTACACCACTTAATCCCGCATATTGGGTAGTTTTATTCGCCCGCCAGCAGACGCAGTTCATCAATGGTTAACCACCAGGTATTGGTGTCGCTGCTGTAGCGGAAGTTGTCCGGCACCGGCCGGCCGCCGGAGAAGTTTTCCCTGCTCCACCAGGGAAACTGGGGCTGGATAACGTAATATTTATCCAGTTCGATGGTATTCCTGGCATCGTCATCGGTGATCATCACTTCGTGGAGTTTTTCGCCGGGGCGGATGCCGATAAACTCCCGGCGGCAGCCCGGCGCGATGGCTTCGGACAGGTCGGTGACTTTCATGCTGGGAATCTTGGGCACGAAAGTCTCCCCCCCGTGCATGCCGGCCAGGCAGTTTAAAACAAATTGAACTCCCTGCTCCAGGGTAATCCAAAACCGGGTCATTTTGGGGTCGGTGATAGTTATCACCCCGGTTTCCCGCTGTTTTTTAAATAAAGGGATGACGCTGCCCCGGCTGCCTACCACGTTGCCGTAACGCACCACTGAAAAGCGGGTCTCCCTGCTCCCGGCATAGGAGTTGCCGGCAATAAACAACTTGTCCGAGCACAACTTGGTGGCGCCGTAAAGGTTGACAGGGCTGGCCGCCTTGTCGGTGCTTAAAGCCACCACCCGCCTGACTCCGCGGTCAATGGCGGCCTCGATTATGTTTTGGGCGCCCAGGACATTGGTCTTGACGGCTTCAAAGGGGTTGTATTCACAGGCCGGCACCTGCTTTAAAGCGGCTGCGTGCACCACCAGGTCCACTCCGGCAAAGGCCCGGTAAAGCCTGTCCCTGTCCCTCACGTCGCCGATGAAGAACCGCAGCCTTTCGTCGCTGAATTCTCTTTCCATTTCAAACTGCTTCAGTTCGTCCCGGCTGAAAACAATGACCCTCCGGGGGTTAAAGCGGTCAAGGACGTGGCGGACAAACTTTTTGCCGAAAGACCCGGTCCCGCCGGTGACTAAGACGGATTTGCCTTCCAGTAGACTTTCCATTTTCATGTACCTCATTAAATTAATATATC
Source organism: Actinomycetota bacterium (assembly GCA_023475565.1). Lineage (GTDB taxonomy): Bacteria > Bacillota > Desulfotomaculia > Desulfotomaculales > Desulfocucumaceae > BRHc4a. The sequence goes on along the minus strand of JAMCVT010000009.1, from coordinate 7,995 downwards.
CCAGCTGACTGGTGTGCCTTTTTTTATGTCTCGCCTGACTTTTTTACCCAGCAAGATTTCATAGTATTTGGGCGGCAGGCCGAAGCCCGGCCTGATGCGTCTCAGGTTTTCAGCGGTCAGAGTGTCCCCAGTCCGCAGGTCTTGTGTAATGTATAGGGACCTGCGAAATTTAAGCGAGGCTTGTTCTTTCTCCGTGGGGCCGTAACTGATTTTACCCAGCGCCTGCCAAGCCCTTGCACTCTCAACCACCAGCGTCCGCATTTCTTCCGGTTCCATGGAAAAGGCGGCGTCTACCCCTCCGCCGGCCCGGGACAAAGTAAGGTGTTTTTCAATTACCGTGGCCCCTAAAGCAACGCTGGCCAGGGCTGCTCCGATGCCCATGGTGTGGTCGGACAAACCGGCCTGACACTGGAAAAGGTCGCGCATGTGGGGGATGGTGAGGATATTGGTGTTTTCAGGCGAAGCCGGGTAGGAGCTGGTGCATTTCAGTAAAATCAAATCGCGGCAGCCGGCTTTCCGGGCGGTGCGGACGGTTTCGTCCAACTCGGCCGCTGTGGCCATGCCGGTGGAAATGAGCACGGGTTTGCCGGTGGCGGCCACTTTTTTGATCAGGGGGAGGTCTGTGTTTTCAAAAGAAGCGATCTTGTAGCAGGGGAAACCCAGTGATTCCAGGAAGTCCACCGCTGTTTCATCAAAGGGGGTGCTGAAGCAGATTAGTCCCAGTTCCCGGCAGCGGTCAAAAACCGGCCTGTGCCACTCCCATGGTGTATAGGCCTGCTGGTAAAGGCTGTAAAGGGAATTGCCCTTCCACAGACTTTCCGGATCAGCAATGAAAAATTCGCCGCCGTCGATATCCAGGGTCATGGTATCGGCGGTATAAGTCTGAATTTTTAGCCCATGCGCCCCTGCCTTTGCCGCCGCTTCCACGATTTCCAGCGCCTGTTCCAGGGACTGGTTGTGATTGCCGGACATTTCGGCGATGATCAAAGGAGGGTGGTTGGGGCCAATCTTTTTGTCCTGAATCAATATCTCATTCATCATTTTACCATGCCGCCCCAGCATAATTTCTCCAATCTGTTCTTTGAGTTTATCCAGTCTTTGTTGAAAAGGGCCATGGCGACGACGTCTTCATAGGCGCCGTTTTTTAATACATGCCTGACCAAAAGCCCCTCTTCAACAAAGCCCAGCTTTTTATGGAAATTTACACTCCGCCTGTTGAGAACCAGCGCCTCGGCCAGCAATTTGCGGATGCCCAACACTTCAAAAATATGCTCCAGGGCAAGAAATCCCATCGCCGCACCGGTACCGCGGGGCACATCAACCTCCCCCAGGTAAAACCCCCAAGAACACTTATTGTTATACCTGTCGATCCGGACAATGTTGACTAATCCCACCGGGCGTCCCTGAAATTCAAAGACCATACAAATGGCTGTATTTTCACGGCTCAAACTTTCAAACCAAGCCCGGTGTTCGTTTATGTCAATAACCTGATCGGTGAACATAACCGACCGGACGCGGTCGGAGTTGCGCCATACCAGCACTTTTTCCAGGTCGGCCTCCTCTATGGGCCTGATCCGGTAATTTTTACGCCACGGCATTGTCGTCCTCCAAAATGGCCTGTACTACCGCACTTTTATAAAATGGCCCGTTTCCCATTATCCGCATGGCGTTCAGTCCAATGTCTCTCAGCAACGCAGGGTTGCCCAGCGCCATTTTGACTGAATCCGCCAGACGATCCGGACTGACGCCGCCGCTCCACCCCAGGTTCCAGGCCGCGCCATGCGCCGCAACGGCTGCAGTGGTGTCGGCCTGGTTTCGGGCGACGATCATGGTTATGGATGGCAGCCCCAGAAAACACCTCTCCCAGGTGGCCGTTCCCCCGGCGCCTATGGCCAGATCCGCCTCTGCCATCAGGTTCGCTATGTTGCTGACCTGGCAAAAGAAAGCAGTGTTGGGCAGGGTGGAGCACAGTTGCTTTATTTGATTCCGATGCGGGTTGGCGGCGCCCACCACCACATCAAGGTAGATATCGGGCCGGTTGATCATCCGTACCGCCTCCAGCGCCTTGGCGGTCTCGTTGGTGGGGTCGCTGCCGCCAAAAAAGACCAGTATGCGGTGAACAGCGCCGTCGCGGTTTCTCAGGTTTTTTCGCGCGTCCCTGAATTCCGGGCGCAGCAGCGCATATTTCGGCCCCAAAAGCTGCCGGCAGTGTTCCTGAACCAGCCCCCGGTAGCGGGTTTCCATGTTTTCGTACAGATTTTGGTCCAGCAGCAGGTCGCAGTCGTGGGGGCGGTCCGCCAGATCGTCGATAACCATTATTTTTCTGGCGTAGGGCCGCATTTGAGTTTCCCACCGGCTGTCCAGGGCGTAGTGGTCCACCACCAGCCAGTTTATCCCGCCTATCCCGGCTAACAGGGTTCTGGTATCTCCGGCGTCGGTTTCCAGCCACTGAGGTGAACAGGGCATGCGATAAACAACATGGCCTTTGCTTTCCAGGTACTGGCAGAGATTGCCCGGCAGTAAGCGGCAGACAAAGTATATTTTTTCGGCGCCTTTTGCCCGCAGGCCGTCCGCCAGGGTGAGGCAGCGCGTTAGATGACCGGTTCCCATTTGTACGGAAGCATCCACACGAAAAACGACATCCATGGTCTTGATCACCAACCAAGGTCTTAACGGATTTTGAACAACGGCTCAAGAGGCCGACAGCGGAGGTAACGGTCCAGGGCAGAATTGACGACGGCGTCCTTTAAAATAGGGAACACTTCGTCATAGGCGTCAAAAAGCACGGCAATATCGGCATCGCTGTGGGAGTAACTGATGTTGTGTGTGCTCAGGATCAGGATGCCCCGGGCAAACATCTCCTGCAGGAACAGCGTTTTTATCTCCCACTGGCTGTAGGGTCCGGCGTCTTTAAACAGCAGAAATGACCAAGCCGGGTGGCCGGACAGGGAAATTACATCGCCTATCCCGTGGCGGTCAATCAGCGCCCGGGTTCCATCCAATACTTTGCGGCCCTGGCTGCACATGGTTTCAATGACGGGGCACCGCTGCAGCTTGTGCATGGTGGCCAGGGCCGCCGCCAGGGAAAGGGCTTCACCGCCGAAGGTGAAAGAGAAAAAGACATCTTCCATCAGTCGCATGATATCGGCCCGGCCGGCCACGGCGGATACCGGGTAGCCGTTGGCCAGCCCCTTGCCGAATGTGGCAAGATCCGGGATAACGCCGAAATATTCCTGGGCGCCGCCGTTGGCGTAGCGGAATCCCGTTATGATCTCGTCAAAAATCAGCACCGCCCCGTTTTTATGCGCCAGTTCCCTGACGTTTTCCAAAAAGCCGTTTTCCGGCTCGGCGGCGTTCATTGGCTCAAGGATGACCGCTGCCACCTGACCCGGCCATTTATTGAATATGTTATGTAATGAATCTATATTATTATAGTCAAAGGCGTGCGTCAATTCCCGGGTTGCCTTGGGGACGCCGAGGTGGCGGACGGTGGATCCGATGTACCAGTCCTGCCAGCCGTGATAGCCGCACACGGCTGCGTGTTCCCGGCCGGTATAGGCCCGGGCCAGGCGAACCGCCCCGGCGGTGGCGTCGGATCCGTTCTTGCCGAAGCGTACCATTTCCGCACAGGGTACCATCTCTACAATTTTTTCAGCCACCCTGATTTCCAGGGGATGGGGCAGGGGAAAAATTACTCCCTCCTCCAACTGCGCACGGACGGCGGCGGTCACGTCCGGGTCGTTATAGCCTAGGGTTATAGCCGCCAGGCTGTTGACGAAATCAATATATTCATTGCCGTCTATGTCCCAGACATGGCTGCCCAGCCCCCTTTGCACAAAGTAGGGTGAAACCCCCAGGGGGTACTGGATCCTGCTCTTGCTGAAGGTCTGGGTGCCCAGGGGGATGGTGTTCAGCGCCCTGGCCAGCATTTCCTCCGAAAGGCGGTAGCGTACCGACATTTTTATTCCTTCCCTCTTTTATCTTCCAGCAATGATTTTTGCAGCCCGGCGTTGCGCTGATATCCGGCATTTATGTTTATAAGCCGGGGGTTTCCGGCCAGCAGGGCCAGTATGTCCTCAGTGGCGAATTCTGGATTCGACGGGTACAGCGCCTCGTAAATCCTGGTCACCAGCTCAAAATCCGGCGGCTCGTCCACCGTCCAGCGCAGCGATGAAAGATCGGACCCGTATTTCAGGGTGCCTATACTGAACCGTTCGGGATGGCGGTGCAGGAACGGGGTGACATGTTCCCGCTGGGAGTGCAGTTTTGCCTCTTCCCAGGCCTGCCGCAGGCAGGAGAAGCGAAAAACCTCCACATCCAGCCCGTCCGGGAAGGTGGGTTCCACCGTGTTACTGGTGTAGTCAAACCTTTCCCGCAGGTGGAGGGCAATCACCCGGTCAATCAGGCGCGGGTCGGCCAGGGGGCAGTCCCCGGTAAGCCGGACCACGTGGTCCGGCTTACGTGGTTTGGCTGCCTGGTAAAACCTGTCCAGCACGTCGTCCATACTGCCCCGGAAACAAACAATGCCGTTTTCCAGGCAAAGCTTCTCAAGGGGATCGTCCGAGGCGTCGCTGCTGGTGGCCACCAGCAGTCGGTCAATCAGTCCGGCGCGCCGAACCCGATCGATTTGCCTAATCAGCATTGGTTTGCCCAGGATGGGCATAAGCGCTTTTCCGGGGAGCCGGGTTGAAGAGACCCTTGCCTGGAGAATGGCTAAAATCATAAAAGACTACCATCCTTAAAACAGAACTTGATTTTTTAAAGCCTCCACAAAGACGGATTCAATATGTCCTCGTCAGTCACAGCGAATCGGGAGAATTTTTTTCTGTCAACGGGCTTCTGCGTCTGGGCGGTTAGTTCCTGCAACTGCCGGTGGTTATTCACGCCGCAGATTACCACGTCGATTTCCTCCAGTCCGGCCACAAATCCCAAGGCGGCCTCAACCGGCGTCATTTCCCAGCGGCGGATTGTCCGATGATAATTTCTGAGGCAATCCCTGACCGGGTCAAAGTAAGAAGGCAGTGTATCCGGGTCCATCAACAGCAGCCCCTGAAGGAACACAGACCGGGCGTGAATTTCCACTCCGGCCTTTTTCAGCCTTGCCAGGTGGCCGCCGGAAAGCAGCCTCTGGTCAAGGGCGTTGATCGGCAACTGGATCAAATCCAGCGGATAGTTGTCCAGCATTTGGTCGATCTGCCGGCCGGTATAGACGGAAACGCCTATTTTTTCCACCAGACCGCGCCGTTTCAGGGACAGCATCCTCTCCATGATCAGGCCGCTGTCCGGGGCCAGCAGGTCATCGGCATGATGGACAAGCAGGCCGTAGATCGACGGCTGTCCCAGTCTGGCCAGGGATCGGTGAAAGGTGTCCTCCAGCAGCCGGGCATTGTCCTTGCCGGGGCAGTCGCTTCCGAACCCCGGTGTCTTGGTGACGATGGAAAAAGGGTGACGCCGGGGGAGGAAGCGGCCCAAAACCTCTTCGCTGTTCCCGTAAAGAGCGGCTGTATCCAGAATGCGCACTCCGCTTTGGGCCGCCGCTGCCAGTATTCTGGCCGTCTCTTCCGGCGGGGTCCGCCCTTCCCGGTTTGCTATGCCGTAATCCATTCCAAACTGTACGGCGCCAAGGCCCAGTTTCATAAATACGCCTCATGCCTTCTTCAAAAGTCTGTGTTACCGGTTGCCGGCCTGACTTCTTCCAGGTAGACGTTTAAGGCGTCCCTGGCGCTTTCAAAAAGAATTTTTTGGTACTCCGCCACCCACAGTTCCACATTGCGGGGCTGTTCGGCGGCCAAACGGGTATAATGCCTTTCATAATAAAAAATCCGGCCGTATATAATGGTTCTTATGATATGCTGGTAAACTTCGGAGGCCAGCAATTGGTCCTCTTTTTTCTTAATATCTCTGATCATTTTTTGATTTTTTTGCTTTAACGTGCCGTTCTTCAGTTTTATCAGCAATCTGTCTATTTCAGGCAGGGTCCGGTTTACAAGCCCCGAAATTTCTTGCGCTTCCGCCAGCACTTTGGACAGTATTTCTTCCACCGGCCCGCCAACCTCAGGGGGTTTTTTCAAAGCAGAGCTTATTTTTTCCTCCACCCCGAGCCGCTCGGTCATGTGTTGGTCAATAACTTCCTGCAGTGGCCTGACCACGGTGCCCTGGATAAAGGCACCGCCCTCGGTGGCGTTGATGATGGTCTGCTGCCCGTAGGACTTGATCTGATCTTCAAAAAACTTTAACATGGTCAGCCAGGACTTGCTGGTGTACACAAATTCATCCACATTTCCCTTGACCTGGATAAAGGCGGACAGGTCTTCAGCGCCGACATCCGTGCAGTAGTAATTGCCCCTGGCATGGGATTTGCCGTCCCGCAGCGCCAGGTCCTGACCGATCAGGACAACCGGGTTGCAGCCCAGCTGGACGGCGATGTCCAGCGCGAAATTGGCCACCGAGGGCCCCACCTTGGCCTCTCCCAGAGTCGGCGCCCCGTACTTCTTATATAAATTGTATGTCTGTTTACTGGAGGCCTCCAGGGGAATCAGGACTCCCTCAAACTCTTCCAAAATGCGCGGGTAGATGTCGCCGGTAAAGATCAGCCTCAGCGGCGTGGTGTCCAGGCGCTGAAAGTGGGGGTAATTGCCTGCGCCGGCATCGAAGGAGGCTAAAAAATGAGGTATAATGCCATACTCTTTGACCATGGTTTCAATGGAGGACCCGGCGGCGATGATCACCGCCCTGTCAGATATTTCCGTCAACAGCCGGACGTTTTTTTCCAATGACGGGCCGGCCGAGACCACTACCGCCGGCACATTTTGAAACTGCCCGGCCAGGTGTTTGAACGGAATACCCCTTTGCAGCATGTGAGGCAGATTCCTGTGGATGTTGGTGGTCCATTCCAGCCCGAACAGTTCAATGGTTACCGATCGGACGAGATTTATGGTAATGAATTCCTTCAACTGGGTCTGTATTTTTTCCGATTCTTCCGGAAACATAAATTGATACGGCGGAATTATGCCGAATTTAATCGGCCTGGTAAGATAGCGGTCGAAGATTCCCATGATGGACAGCATCATTTCCGGAAAGCTTCGCAAAAAGCGGAACATGATGGTTGGCCGTGCGCCGGGATCCATCCCGTCAGCCAGAGCCGTGGCGATTAGAGGCAGCTTCCAGTCCAGGATAAAAAGGGCCTGCGATTTTTTCAGCCTTTTGATCAGCGCTTTGTGGTAGTGGAGCCTGCCTGTGCCGATGACCAGAAACACTTCTTTGTCCGGGTCGTAAAAAGCCCCGGCCCAAGTGTCCGCCTCCCGCTCCGGTGCCAGGCGGCTGCCGTACTGCCGGTTGATCAGGCAGTCGTCAAGCCGCTTTTGGATTTCATCATTAGGAAGAGATCCGGCCAGTGAAATAATTTTTTCAGTAAGATCATCATGCATTTCCAAAGCACCCAAATTCCCTCATGCATTGAATGTCCCGCCGGATAAACTCCATGTGTTTTTGGAGATAACGTTCCATAAGGATCATGGTATCGCAAAAGGCGTAGACATCGTTTCCCTGCATATGCTGTAACGCATTTTTAAGTAAGGACAGGAAGTTCTCAAGATCCGGCAGGTGGGATCCGTAGCGACCGGTCACCTGCTGCAGCATTTCTATGGCCGGCAGCGTGTCACCGGGCCAGGAAAATAAATCGCCCCAAAAAACCCTGGTGACAATGCGATTGATTTCAGCGGCGGCGCCCTCAAAACCGGAGTGCATTAATAGAATATTTCCTGTGTAATCCCGTGTCAATACCTGTCGACCAGTAAAAGTCCCGCTTGAAACACTGTTTTTGATCTCTTTTCCAAAAACGCAACGATGACCCGTTAAATAACACTGTAGGTCGTCCTCCACTACGGATTCTATAAAATTCCAGTATTCACCTTGATCGGCAAAAACGATCAGGTTGTACCTGTACGCCATGCTCATCCGCCTTTAAGCAAAGAGTGGCGGGGGTACCGCCACTCT
>JAMCVT010000157.1 GCA_023475565.1 Actinomycetota bacterium | reverse complement strand
TATCTCCATAGGCACCATAGGCCTCATCAAGGCCATAGACACCTACTGCCCGGAAAAAGGCACCCGCCTGGCCACCTACGCCGCCCGGTGCATCGAAAATGAAATACTACTTACAATACCTAGCGGTAATTATTTCTAATTACTGAAACCGTATCAGGCTCCGGAACCCTTGCCACCACTGTTATTCCTACATTTCGCAATCCGTTCCCTCCCTGCAGCCCCCGGCCCGATATGGAGACCTGCGCCACCAGGGACCTCACCAAGGCCTTTTTTTCTGAAAAATCCAGGGTGTCCAGTCTCGCCAGCACCTCCCGGGCCAGCGCCCTGAAGTCCTCCACCCGGGCGGCCGCCCCCTCTGTCCCCTGCAGGGCCAGTGAAATTTCCTTTAGCCTTGTTTCCAGTCTATCCTTTCTGGACTTTAAGTCTGTCAGTTTCTTTTTGGTTTTACTGTCCAGCTCGAACAGCCCTGTTGCCAGCGCATCAAGAACCGCCTCCCGTCCCTTGTCTACATCGGCGATAAACTTTTCCAGCCTGGCTAATTCGCTGCTTAATTCATCAGCCCGTGAGGATGTAGTCATAGCTTCCTGGGCAAGGGCATCCGGGTCCTGCAGCCAGGCGCATACCTGCTCCCAGACGGCATCCTCTACCGGCGAGGCCAGGATCAGCTTTATCGGGTGACAGCCCTCTCTGCGGGATCCCTGGAATTTCTTCTGGCAGGTGTACCTGCGCTCCCTTTTTCCCCACCACTTGGCGTTTATGCCGGTCATTGTATTGCCGCAGTCCGAGCAGGACACCAGGCCGGATAGCAAATACTCATTTTTGCTTTTGCCGGCCCATAAGCGCCGCGCCTCCTTCAGTTTTTCCCGGGCTTTTTCCCAAGTGGCCGGGTCCAGAATGGCCGGGACGGGTATGTGCTGGTCCTTGTAGCGCCAGCTTCCCTTATAAGCTGAATTCATCAGCATCTGCCGCACTACCATCCTGTGCCACTGGCCTTTATTCTTCCTCGTCGGAATGCCCAGTTCGTTCAGCCTTCTGGCCACTCCGTTTACCCCGATGTCCTCCGACACAAACCAGTTAAACATATCCTGCACTACCCTGGCCTCATCTTCATGGGGAGTTACCTTTCCGGTTTCAGTGTCATAATTATATCCATAAGCATAAAACCCTATCGGTATGCCGCCCTGCCGGGCCTTCTGGTTCTTCCCCCTCACCATGCGGTCGCGGATTTTCTCTCTCTCGAATTCCGCCACGGCCCCCCGTATGGAATAAAAAAGTCTTCCCTCCGGGGTGTCCTGCCAGGTAAAGTCCAGGAATTCCAGCTTGACACCCGCCTTTTCGAACTCCTCTGTAAGCAGCAGCTGGTGGGCCAGCTTGCGCGACAGCCGGTCGGGGTCACGCACAATTATAAGCTCTATCCGGCCATCTCTTATGGCCTCCCGGAGCGCATTCAGTCCGGGCCTGTCCAACAGGCTGCCGGAAACACCCTCGTCAGCATATACGTTAACTGACGAAGCGCCTTTCTCACCGGCCCTGCGGCGGCAGGCCTCCCTTTGCTCGGCCAGGGAATACCCGTGCCTGGCCTGGTCGTCGGTGCTTACTCTGACGTAGATTGCTGCTCGCATTGCTTTTGGTTTGCCTCCAGAATTTTTTTGGCCAGCAGCCTCCGCGCCTCAGGCAGGCCGTTGCTGCCGTCTTTTGCATAAACAACCTTTACCGTTAGCTCTGCTGCCTTTATATCTGATTCCTTTTTATGCGGTTTCTTTTTCCGGGCTTTGATCTCAATGACGTCCATGGAGCTACACTCCCTTCGGTACATTCTACGCAGGCAAAAGATTGTCCTACCACCAGCAAAAGTCTATTCCACATATTGCTAGCTGTATGGCAGAACACCCTATAAAAAAAGAACTGGTCCTTATAACCAGTTCCTTAATATCCTTCATTGTGAAAAATCACTTGTTAAGTTAAGCTCTCTTACAAACCCACCACTGTTCAACAAGCTTTTCTTCCCGGAGGTTGATGTACCTTATTTTTTTACTCTTGCCCGGGTTGACTCCCAGGAAGTTTTCAGTCACCGGAGCGAAGGCGGCGCACCGCCCACCTTGACCGGGTTCGCGGCCTTCCAGACGGTATGGAGAGCAGAAAAGCTTTTTGCTGTCATACTGCCGGCACAGCCCGCACTGCTGGCTTTCCCCGCCGCTCTGCCCGATTTCTTCCCAGACCGGGTGCAGCCTGAAGGCATGGCTGTCTTCCCGCTCGTACAGCGTTATGACACCGGCCTCATGAAGTGATATAAGGAATACCCTGTCGTCACTGGCCCAGAGCACAGCCGGAGGGTCCTGGTCAAACCAGTCCTCAGGAATCTCCTCTTCCCCCTCCTCCGTGGGCGTGGCAGTATTATCAAAGATTATATTTGCATTATCCCTTACGATTGCCTTCTTGCCTTCCATGGCCATCATCAGCGCGTGGCCGCGAAGATAGTTCACCCGCATGTGCCAGGCCGTTCTTTCATCGTCCACATCTATATAATCAAGTCCTAGCAGCAGGGCCGCCGCCCCGGGAATGGAGTCGGCTTCCCCCAGTCTGCCGTCCGGCAATTGCGCCAGTAGCGGCATAACAGGCTTTTCGTCCACATCAAGGTATTTACATAGCATCATTTATGGTTTCCTCCTTCCGGCTCCGGACCGAAGACCCTTTCCATGCCGTCAAGGCTTATCAGCCATATGCTGCCGGACTTTCTTATTTCATGAGCCTTAAATCTTTTCCGCTCTATAGCCTTCCTTATAGTCGCCCCGTCAGCCAGCTTCCACCTGGCCGCAGCTTCATTCAGCGTTAAAACCCTGTTTAAGTCAATTCCTGTCATATGTCTCGTCCTCGTGACATTTACTTTACTGCATTATACATTTGTCACGATGTCGTGTCAAGAGTATCTTGCCTGCCACCGGCTGGTAGCATAAAGCCAGAGGGCAGCCGCCTTATCCCTGGAATTGTTGAATATAGCATCAACGAACCTCCTGACCTGGCTGTGTCCTTCATCATCGCCGGACATAACGGTTTCCCCCAGTCTATTCGGATTCCCTGGTATAAACTGCGCCCTCTCTCTGGTGCTGTCCCGGTTTCTCCTGAGATTTTCGGCCGCGTGGACAATGGCATTGGCTATTTTAACATTGGCCTGGATCTGTTTGGGGTCCAATGTTCCGTTAAAGTGCCGGAATTCAACTGTATTTTTCTGCCCCTGACCCACATTTCTAAGGTTCAAACCAAAATACCTTGAGGGAGAAATTTCGGATATAAGACTGCTCTGGGAAACCCTGCGGTTACTAAAAAATCTGTCTACTCCCCTGGGGGCGGGGGCGGAATAATGGAACCCGCCACCCTCCCCCCGGTGCCGCCCCTGGCTCTCCCCGCCGGCCGCCATCCGGTATATCACATCCTCAAACCCGGCCGCAATTCTCGCCAGGCGTATCCACCGCCAGGTGCTCTCATCCAGCGGATCGGCTCCGACATGGACATGGCCGCCGCAGCGCATGTTCACCAGGCCCCCATTCCGCTTTACAATTTCGCACACCTTCTCCAGCTGCCGCCAGGTCTCCGGTGTATCCCGGAGGACTGGAGAAATCACCTCTCCCCCTATATCTCCGTCAGAGACGCTCCCGTCCCTTTCAATCGCCCACATTCCCGGCGTCCTGGAGGCGTGATATCCCCCGCGCCTGGGGGAGGACACCAGCCCAGCCGCATGCAGGTCCCTGGCCACCGTGTTTATATCGGCCCCGACAAATTCTATTTCAATACCGAAGGTGTTCTCGGAGCCACCAAGAACATTTTCGTACTCATATTCAATGTTACTTCCGTCCCTGGATAGCTCGTACAGGGACTCAAAAGCATTTTCATCCCTGGAAAGGTATGTGCCGTCATCGTGCTGCCTCTGGTATTCCTCCCACCTTGCCAGCCTTTCCCGGCGCTGCTGCTCTTCAGCAGCATCCAGTTCCTGAAGATTGCTATACTCCTCGTTTTGCATACCGGTTTGCTCAGGGGCGGGCACCCCTCCGGCCGGGGTATGGCTGCCGGTGCTTCCTCTACCCCGCATACCAACGGCCCTGTTAAGAGCCTCCATGTGGCGGCAGGCGCCTCTCCTGTAAATATAATCAGGACAGTTGCACCGGTCTACACTTGTGCGGTAGGACCTGCCGCTATTACTGGACACATCAGCCTCATCAGCCGAAACGAAAGTTACCGTCAGCCTGTCTGTTCTTCCCCTGGTTCTCGACGGAACCTCCACTTCAAAAGGTCCGGTAACCAGTTGATTGGCGGCAGCCGCATCCTGGTCAGCAGTGGCGGCAACTTGACTTATAACCTCCAGCACATCTTCAATAACAGAAGAATCGCCCTGGCCGGCGCCACCTCCAGCGCTTCCTCCACTCCCGGAACCCCCTGCCACCCTCCCGGGACCAGCCTGCCCGCCGCCTCTTCCCGTCCTCCCCTTAGGCATCCTCTGTCACCTCATCTTTGATGTCCAGATAACACTTCGTAAATTCAGAGACGTTCAATAAAAAAAAGGCATCATAATCAATGCCTTCAACAAATTCCTTTTTCCCGTCAGCCCTGAAGGTTTTTCCCTTTCTGGCCATCATGAAGGCCTGGCTGTTCATAAAGCTTATATCCCTGCCGCCACTGCCTATTTCCTGTAGAACAACCCTGGCCTTTTTCGGCGAACTTACTCCCACAATAATAATCCGGACATCACCGGGTACCCGCTCGGCCAGGTATCGTATCCCGGCCAGGTAACCCTTCCAGGACCCCAGTGTGTGCAGCCCGGTGCCCACCGTCTGGGTGGAGGCTGCCACCACCTGGATTGAGTTTTTACGGATATAGTCAGCCCACCAGTCAAGGTCCTTCTTCTGATACCAGGCCACATCCGGTATAGCCCTTACCCCACGCCCCAGCATCTCCTCATATACAGTAACACAACGCCGTATGTTGACCAGGTGCTCGTATCGCGGGGCATCCTCATAAACACTAAAATTAGGGCTGAACACCAGGTCAAATTGTTTGAGGTTTTTGTACAGGTCCTTCCTGCTCTTCCAGAAGCCCTCCAAAAACCTGTCCCGGACATAAAAGTGTATCCCCGCCCTGGTGTCCGGGAGAACCTTCAGCCACTGCCGGATATCCCCTCCGGCCGAAAGCGCCCTTGGCCTTAATCCGGATCCCGTGGAGCTGAAAAACCTGGCACCATTTATCACCACCCATGGCAGGGCCCCAGCGTCAGGCGTTTTTTTAAAAGGGTCCCCCGCGGCCGGCAAATAAATAGGAAGTCCCTCTATTCGAGCCGGCGCAATGTTCCGCTGCTGTCCAAAGGAGCATCCGGCCAGGCCCGCCTGCATAAATACCTTTGCCCCTGGACGGCGCGGGCAGATGTAACCGCATACGCCGCAATCACATTTACCCTTTTTCCACACAGCCCCGCACCCCGGACAGCCGTCGCAGTATACTCCATATTCAGGGCAGCCGCTGCAGTCAAAATTACACGCCGATTTCATTGCGGCGGTCACCAGTTGTCATTTTTAATGCCCTGTCAGCCAGGTAGAGAATATATTCCTTTTGTTCCTTATCAATATTGGTATTTAATACTATAGGCAGTTGGCGCTCCACCAACCTGAGAGCCTCTGACAACTGCACCACGCCAATCGCCCGGACCTTTCTTTTTTCCTTTTTACTTGCCCCGGGATTAAGAAAGTTTAAGGGGACCGCTTCATATCGGGTCACTAACTCTGTCATAATACATTTCCTCCAAATCTAATTTTCCTTAACCCCAATACCATGTTAACCTTAGTCTCCTACTTTCCTTTCACCCTAACTTATTGATGTACAGCATTAAGCCATCTGTAAAAGTTCAGGATATATGTTGCCGATTATCATAATGTCAGTGATTGCCAGGAAATCACCAATGAATCCCAATTGGGAATTCTTTTTAGAGCCCTATGGTGATATAATTGGCTTTAAAGATACATGTACAATTTAATATGCAATTATTTGGTGGTGCAAAATGTTAATTGATGAGTTAATGGAATTAATTGACGAGTTAAAAGTGGGTAAAGTTGAAACCCAAAAACTGGAGTGCAAGGAAGCACGAAACAATATACCGCGCAGTTTGTTAGAGACCTTGTCAGCTTTTAGTAATACACACGGTGGCGGAATTATTCTCTTAGGGGCAGGCGACGCACCGACTTTTCCGATTTTAGGAGTTGAAAATATTGACCGTTTACAATCAGCGGTAGCGAATATGTGTGCACAAGAACTCGAGCCCCCTATACGTCCTCAGTTTTCCTTACATAATATTGGTGGAAGGTCATTATTAGTAATTGAGGTTCCTGAGGCAGGTGTTGCTGAGAAACCTGTCTATATAAAGGCCCGTGGTATCTATCATGGTTCTTTTATTCGTCTGGCTGATGGTGACCACCAACTAACAGAATATGAAGTATTAAAATTACTTGAAAACAGAGGACAGCCTAGGCATGATATGGAGTTGATTGAGTCACCTTATGAGTCAGTTTTAAATTTGGAAACGATGGATGCTTTTGTTGATCGGGTAAGACAACGATCCCAAGGTCCTATTGGCGATGCAGATAAAATAACAATATTGAGGGCTACACATATTATATCTGATAGAGAAGGCCACCTAATGCCCACCGTTGCTGGTCTACTGATGTTTGGTAAAATGCCTCAATTCTTTTTTCCTAATCTACGGGTAGTTTTTTTAGTTTATCCTAATACAGACCCCAACCTGCCTGGACCTAACGGGGAGCGTTATTGGGTTAATGAACCCATTGAAGGAAATATTCCTGTCATTTTGCAAAGGATTCTTTTATTACTTGGCAGGCATTTACCCAAAAGAACTGTTGTAACCGGCTCTATGGAACGGGAAGAACTCTGGGAGTACCCCCGGGAAGCCTTACGTGAAGCATTAGCTAATGCTCTTTTGCACCGAGACTATTCTACACAAGCAAGGGGAAGTCAAGTCCAAGTGGCGTTATACCCTGATCGTCTTACTATTTCAAATCCCGGTGGCCTTTTTGGAACAGTGACTTTAGACAATATAGATCAGCCCGATGTCCAACAAGCCCGAAATTCGGCATTAATGCGCATAGCGGAAGATCTAGGTATTGTAGAAAACAGGGGCGGTGGTGTCGGAGCAATAATTACATCCATGCGTAAGCACAACCTCTCACCACCTTTGTTTAAGAATACATTAAGCAGATTTAGTTTGACATTTAAAAACCATAACTTGCTTAGCCCTGATGCCCTCAAATGGCTTGAAAGCATTAAAATTAGCGGTTTAAACAGTAACCAGAGATTAGTAATGGTGTATGTGAAGAATGAGGGACGTATTACGAACAGAGAATACCAACGACTATGTGGTGTTGACACAATAATCGCAACGCGTGAGCTTGGGGAAATGGTTCAGTCCGAGGTGCTAAGCATGACAGGTACTCGCCGCTGGGCCTTTTATGAACTTTCCCCAGAGTTATCAGGCATGGAGGAAGATATAAAGTTTAAAGCTCTTCCGGCAGATTCAAAAAAAATATGGAAGTATATTAAAGACAATGAGCCAGTAGCCCGGAAAGAAATCATAAAGGGATTAAGGAATATATTTACAGCCAATCAAGTAGATTACAGACTAGAAAAGTTGATAGAAAAAAATCTAATTGTTCCCACTAATCCGCGAGAAAAAGCTAGTAATAGGAAATATATAATTTTTTAAAAAAGAACTTCGGAAAGACTTCGGAAACCTTTTCCGAAGTTTTTTATTTAAAAATTCCGGACACTCTATTCCTTAAGCCCCTCCAGCATCCTCTGCGCCTCCGCTACAAACTCCTCCATTTCCTTTATCACAGCCTGGCGCTCTGCCAGTCCCATCTTTCTGTACTCCTTCTGAAAGGAGTCAAACCCTTTTTTCCACCGCCCGGTCATTTTTGTCAGCGCGGACTGGGCCGGGAGGCTAGACAGGTACCGGCCGGCCCACTCCGTGGCCTGCTGGCCGGTCAGGTTCTCACCGGTGATTTTATTGAATAGCTCCTTTTGCCCCCGGGGGTGGTTTTTGAGGGACATCAGCGCCCGGGCGTGCATTTCGTTAAAGTCGTCCCGGTCGCAGAATATTTCCAGCATGTCCCCCGGCAGCTTGAGTATGTTCAACAGTTGGTGGACACGGACCTTTGAGAAGCCCAGGAGCTTCCCGGCCTCCTCCATGGTCATCTTTTTCCCGGACTTTTGAGACTCCTCCATGATGTCCTTTATGGCCATGGCGGTCTCCAGGGGGGTGAGCCCTTCCCTCTGCACGTTCTCCACCAGTGACTGCACCTTGACCTGTATCACCGATAGGTTTTCTTCCTTTATAACCGCCGGTATTGTTTTGTTGCCCAGCAGCCTGGAGGCCCTCCACCGGCGCTCTCCCGCGATCAGCTCGAAGGTTCCCCCGGAAACCGGCCTCACTATAACCGGCTCTATTACCCCGTGCTCTTTTATTGAGTCGGCCAGCTCCTGTATTTTCTTGTCGTTGAATACCCACCTGGGCTGCTTTGACCGGGGCTTTATCAGGTCCAGGTCTATATCCATGTGGCCTGTCTTTTTGGTCAGGTGGTCGAGCAGCATTTCCTCCCGGCTACCCAACGGACTGCCCCGCCTTTATCCACTGGGCCATCTCCAGCGCGAAGCTGCGGTACTGCTTTGCGCCCACGCCGTGCTTGTCAAAAAGCACCACCGGCTTCCCGGCCTCCTGGGACTCAATAACTGACGAGTTAACATGAATCTGGCTTTTGAATACCTTGTCCCCCAGCTGCTCCCGGAGCCTGTTCACCTTTTCCTCGTCCCTGCGCCGGTAGTCCACCATGGTGGGCAGCACCATCCAGTCTTTCAAATCGGGATTAAGCCTTTTCTGCACCAGGTCAAAGAAGGTTATTATCCGGTCCAGGCCCTTCCTGGCGAACCGGAATACCTGCACCGGTATAATCACATAGTCGGCGGCCGCCAGGGAGTTGATCACTATCACCCCCAGGCTTGGAGGGTTGTCCAGTATAATGTAGTCGTATTTATCCAGCGATCCGGCCAAAGCATGCCTCAGCTGCTGCTCCCTGCCTATCAGCCCCATCAGCTCCGACTCGGCGGCGCTGAGGTCAATGGTGGCGGGCACAAAGTACAGGTTTTCTATGGACGACTCCCTGACCACCTCCTCCAGCCTGGCCCTACCCATCAGCAGCTCATAAGTCCCGGCAGCCTCCTCCTCCACAAAACCCATGGCCTCGGTAAGGTTCCCCTGGTGGTCCTTGTCAATCAGCAGCACCCTCGCCCCGGAAGCCGCCAGGCAGGCCCCGGTCTCTATTGCCGTGGTTGTTTTGGCGCAGCCGCCCTTCTGGTTGCATATAGCGATTATCAATGCTTTACTCATAATCTACCTCCATTCATTTTGGGTAATAAAAAAAGAGTTCCTTACATGCTCTCTAATTTCTGTTCAGCTATCTTTACTGCAGTGGACTCATCGCTGGATTCTTTTCTTTCAACGGATATATTCTCAAGTAAATATGCAGCAGTAAATACCATCCAGCCTGTCCCCACGAAAAACAATATCGAGATATAGGACACTATAATCTCATAGGTTCCTATCCGGGAAGCCCTTAAGAAATGGTGCATTATTTCAAAGAATACCAATAAAGCAACCCCTAGCGCCATAGTAGCCACACCTGAATAAGCGCATAGCTTTTGACTTTTAATATACCTGTTGTCTTTTTCCATATCTTTCCCTCCTCAAATACAAAGGAGCCCTCTCAGGCCCTATTGTGTAACTTTTTTATATTCAACTTCGCCAAATCGTCTGCCAGTCTGTTTATCAAACCTCTGCAAGCGCCATACTTGGCAGCATACCTGGTTGCCGGATCCTCACATTTCTCCCCGGCCTGCTCAGCCTCTTTGATTATTTCCAGCAATCTTTGGGCTATATCGTTATAATCCATCCAGCCCCTCCTAAAATTTTAATAATCCTCGCAGGCAAAATAACTGGGCATTTCGGATTCACCCTCCAAAAATTCCCTGATTGTTTTCCTCTCTTTTGTTCCATCATCATTATGGAGGGTAAATTCCCTGTCCATTTCTTCCTCTTTCATGTAATAGTTCATAAAATCCTCAAAACTGCTGCCGGGCTTATCCCTCAGGTATTGATGGTAATCTTCTTCAACACATTTTTCTCCCACCAGTTCCCGGTAAAACTCAAAAGCCTGCTCTCTGCTATCAGCCACAACCCACTCGGAAACACCGTCTTCATTTATACAGAACATTTTTTTATCAGGCATAACTAGCATCATCCTTTCTTTATGTTGTCCGCAAACGTGACAGTCGATGGTCAAAAAAGACAGCTTTTACGGAGATTTTTAAATGTCCGGACTTTATTTTAATTTTTTTTGCAATTCATCATTAGGAACAAAGGCACATTGTTTTTTCCAATAAACTTCTTTGTTCAGATATTTACAAAATATAATCTTCATGCCTTTATCGTGTATTTTTCCGGTATATTTAGCAAGTTTACAATATGAACATCCTATTAACATTTGTTTATCCATAAGTGTAATTCCTTTTCTGCACGCCCTGGAAAATATCTTTGTTATGTGCAAAAGTGTGGACTTTTTTCATACTCGAAACAAAAACAAGAAGGGATACATGATTACCTGTGGAAAATATTACAACATAGGTATGGTCTTAAAGGTAAAGGAGGTAGATAAAATGCACGTTTTTGAAGAAGAGTCAAAGATTGAATTTGAAATTGAAACCAATCAACTTGATCCATCTAACAAGCAATTGATTGCTATGCTGCAGCTTTTATGCAGCTTGGAAATTTCTATTGCAGCTATGAAGTGGTACGTAGGAAAAGAAGCAGGCCGTTCAGAGTTACCACCTCATGAGCATATAATTTCATTGGCACTCAATATTGCCAGTATTGGTGAGTCATTACACAAGTTTCAAGAGTTTGTATCGAAGGGAATCCTGAAGTATTCAGATAATTGGAGTGACAATACTAAAAAGTCTTGGGATTTTTTACATTCTTCAGAGGTAGTAGAACTAAAGAAAAAGCATTTAAAGCTTGTTCGCGATAAGTCAGCCTTTCATATTGATCCTCAACCAGTTAAAAATTACTTGCACGAAGTTATAAGAGAAGGAAATCAAATCAGAATTTGGGCTTCTGATGAAGAGGGTCGAAGAGGACATTCTCCATTAGCTGCTGAAATCATAGCAAAGCATTTAATAGATGCCACTTTTGATAGACATAATACCGCCAATTTGTCCTCAAAGGTTTTCGGGGCACTTAGGGATATTGTACATGAAATTCTGAATAACGAGTTTAATGTTATACCAAGAAAAACTAACGAATAAGGTAAATAGATGAAATATGTTTCATTTGTTGCATATTTTTACAAGAATGTTTAAGAAAACCTATTACAATGTAAAGCGCCGGGCTCTACCGGCGCTTTAACTATTTTTACCGTAAAACCCCCGAACGGATTTCAGTGTCCAGGTCAAAAACCACATTCTCCACCGTAATGGTTATCCTGTCCCTGTTGTCCGGGGGGTAAATGTCCTCCGCCCCCTCCGGCCAGGCTTCGGCGTCGATGTTGTACGTCCCCGGCCTGGCCGGGTACCCGTATTCAACCTTCCCGCTTTCACCGGGGCCCAGCTTTAAGTCTATGGGGAATCCGTCTTTGATGGAACCGGTTACGTCAATTACACCCGGTATGTCGTCTTTCCTTGTTACCGTGGCCGTAAGCTCCACCGGGGTGGGGTCTCCGTCTATGGAGGTATATGTGGATCTGTCGGACTGCAGTTTTATTTTTATGTCATAGCCTAGCCCTTCTACTGTTTTCTCTAGCTTGTTATTTTCATAGGTGTTTTCATCCCACATCACCTTTACATTGCCCAGGGCCAAGTTGGTAAAGGCTGTTATCCTCATTTGCCCCCCGGCCGCCGTGTAGTCGAATTCCACCAGGTATTCCCTGCCGTCTTCGACCCCGGTTATGACAGGAAATTTTGCCCCCCTGTAGTCAATTACCGGGAGGGGCTGGCCGTTCATGGTCAGGTTCTCAACCGGTGTGCCGTTCACCAATACCCCGATACCCGCCGCCGACAGTTTAAAGGGTGTGTCGGTTTTTATTTTGCCGTTGAATTTAATCTTAAATTTCCCGTGGCAGGTCTTGCCCGGCTCGGCCTTTCCTGTGACCCCGGTGTCCAGGTCCTCCACAGACAGGTCCAGGGTGTGCAGCAGCCTCCAGATGTAAATACCCCCGTCGGTGGCGGCCACCATGGTGTCCCTGTTGGCCGCCAGCTCCCCGGACACCCCGGAGGCGTACTGGGTGCCTCCGGTTGGGCTGGTAAAGGCTATCTCCTGGGCGCAGGCCGTGGTCCCGTCAACCGGGTTAAGCATGGCCAGATAGGCGCTCTCATTTCCGTATCTGCTGGTGCCCTCCAGTATCCCGGCCCCCCCGTCAGAGCTTCTTATAACCACCGGGGCGGTCTGGGCGTTGGTAAGAAACTGCTTTATCCATTCCGTTTTGCCGGTGCTGCGGTCTATGGCAATGAGGGAGCCCTGCTCCCCCTTCCGGCCCACCGCCGGGAAGTATACCCGGGAGGAGGTCAGGGCCGGGGAGCGGTTGGAAAAGACTCCTTTGAGATCTCCGTTATATAATACATGCTTGTTCTTAACCACATCATAGCCATACACTTGGCTGCGGCAGTCGCCAAAGTACAGCGCGTTCTTTTCCACCGCGAAACTGCCCACAAGGCCGCCTGATAAAGGAATAACTATCTCGGCATCCTGGCTTATCTGCTCCACCTGGCCGTTTTTATCTATCCACAGTATATTGTTGAGGTTATATATTTGCAGTTCCCCCCGGTTAGTCCCCTGGTCCAGGCCCACGGCGAAGGACTCGTATATGCCATCCCCGTCCAGGTCCAGGGGGGCCGGTGAGGAAGATGTCCTTCCGGAGCCAGCGTCAATATAGAAAGAAACCGAGTTATCTCCTTCTTCCAGGGGATCTACCATCAGCACCACCTTGGCAGTGTTCCCGCTGGTGGCCACCACCACCATATGCCCTTTCCAATCCATGACCAGGGGGGCTGAGGTGACGTCGGTGGTGTGCAGAAGGTCTTTGCTCTTATACAGCCTGGCCTCCTTAATGCCGGTAATATCCACAATGTCCAGATACGGCCCGTAGGCGCCGACAAAAATGTACTTCTTCCCGTCAGGCGTTTCATAAAAGGTGGGGTGGCTCTTAGTGGGCGCCGTGCCGGAAAGAGGTATGCTCCAGTCCGGGTCAATGGTCTTCATGTTTTGATTCAGCAGCTCCCCGGAGAGCAGGCCGCACATAACATAGCCGTTCAGCCTGTTATTTTCCACGGTTATGACCAGTTGCTGGCCGGCCATGTCAAATTCCCCCTCCCAGTGCCGTCCAGCGTCCAGTATCAGGGGCTGGGAGAAGGAGGCCCCGCCTGCCTCGTGTATGTACATAAGGTACAGCACCCTGCCCTCCACGAAGTTGTCCCGGTTCCTCTCATCGGTGGAGCCGAAGGTCCTGACCTCATCAGATGTAGCCGCCAGGGCAGGGATACAGGCACACATTATGACGGCCGCCATAAGAATTAGCAGCAGTAAATGCTTTTTCATTACCATCCTCCTTTTTCTTTCCCCATAGAAAAAGAGAGCCTTTAAAGACTCTCTTTAAGGAGCTTTTCTACTGTTTAGTGTACTACAGTGTCTGGACCGAGGGGCGGTCCGGTGGGTTTGGTCTTATTAGGTCCACCACCACCATCCCGGGGCACATCAACCACGTTATTGTTAACTGGCGATGCTGCTGGAGTTTTATCCCCGAAATAATACTCATAAATCAGGTTGTCGTTGGGAGCTGGATCGCCCGGCCAGTAGACCAGCACCATCTCTGTTTCGCCCACCCATTCCACCTTAAAACCAAGGGCCTCGGCCACGAACCTGGCCGGGAGGTAGACGCGGTCCTTCCTCATCAGCGGGGCCACGTCGGTGGGTGTGACCTGGCCGTTTACATCCACTCCCCTTTGCCCCACTGTCAGCTTTACCTTAAGGCTGTCAGACTCCAGGGTAACCGCCTGGGCGGCGTCATCCCATTTGATATCCTCGTCAGCTATACCAAGGGCATTGGCCAGGAACCTCACCGGAACGTAAGTCCTGTCATTTTCCATAAAGGTGACGGCATCCATCTTTACGCCGGGTGTCTGGTCGTTCAGGAAATACTCGCTCTTACCCAGCGGGAAGACCACCCGGTTTTTGCTTTCCTGCCCCGCCAGGACCGCCCCGGCCGGCAGAGGGGCCATATACATCTCGGCCGCCTGCGACACTGCCGGTTTAAGGTTAATTGTCAGGAGCGCCAGGGCAAACAATAAGCCGAAGAATAATAAAAACCTTTTCATAAAATCTAACACCTCACTTTTTTTGACTCCATGCCACCATTACGTATTAAAAACGAAAAAGGAATGTTTTTCTATTCTGGATTCTGACTCCTGAATTCTGTATTCCGACAGGCTAGAATTTCAGCATAAGCCCTTCTTGACACTTTTGTTTCGATGAAGGATAATACAAATATATGGGAATACTTTTAGCTAACAAACGGCTCGTGTGCCTCGACCTGTCGGGGTTTTTATCTAAGGCCCCTGAAGCTGCTACGAACAGTTTCAGGGGTTTTCAATTACTTGCCGCGATTAGTCAAATGAACAACGAGGGTTAGAAGGAGTAGTACCGCTATTACGATTTGTATTGAATCGCCAATAGTGACCATCCGCCCCACCCCCTTTCTGTGGATGTTTCCATCCCCGGCAGGTGAGGCCCGTCAGTTAGTTATTATGTATTCCCGTTTTCCATTTTACCACATTTTTCTTGTTCTATCACCATACTGCTTGCACTGCAGCCTGGCATACCCCCTCCTCCTCCGGCCCCTGGCCGCGCCCTCGGCCGTGCAGGGCGGCTGAGCCGGGAGAACATAAGCTCCTTATTGACACTTTTGTTATGATGAAGGATAATACAAATATATGGGAATACTTTTAGCTAACAAACGGCTTGTGTGCCTCACGTTTCCGAGGTTTTAACTACGGCCCCTTAAGTTGCGGTAACAACTTAAGGGGTTCCGCATTTAGCGCCTGCGGTCGGCGATCAACACAACAAGGGTGATTAGTAGGATGACAACTGTCACAATTTGCGTTGTGTCAGAAATTGTAACCATCCCGCCTCACCCCCTTTCCCGGATGTTTCCACCCTCGGAAGGTGAGGCCCGTCAGTTAGTTATTATGTATTCCCGTTTTCAATTTACCACATTTTTCTTGTTTTATCACCATAATGCTTTCACTGCAGCCTCGAATACCCCAGCCTCCTCCGGCCTCTGGCTGTGCACTCGGCCATGGAGGGCGGCGGGGCCGGGAAGAATGACGGCCTTGGCTCGGCGTTGGTGAGCTGGACCTTCTCCCGGGGATACCGCCTGGGCAGATCCCCCGGGGCCGAGCACCCGTATGGAAGCTGCAATACCCCCCGGCTGTCGTAGTGCTGCATGCACCAGTGGGCCAGCCCGGTTCTGCTTATGGATGCCGGTCTTTTCTTTAGCTTTCTCTGGCTCTTCGGGCTGCCCGGCTTTATGGTGCTTATCCTGCGCCCTTCTGAAGCCGGGGGCCTGTATGCCCCGGCCACCCGCACCACCCGGGGCAGAGCTTTTTTAACATCCTTCTGGGCCATGCCCAGCCTGCGGGCAATTTCAGCCACCCCTACACTTTCCCTGAACATCTCCCTGGCAATATCGGTTAAGCTGCAGCCTGTCAAGCCTTCTATAATACCTTTGACATCTTCTATCCTCAAGCCGGTCAACCTGGCAATATCAGCAGCTTTATAGCCTTCATGGAACCTTTTTTCTACCACATGTTCACGCATAATGCCAATCACTCTATTCCATAAAGCTTTACCTTCCTGCCTTTTCTCTTTAACCAACGCATCACGGCTTTTTATCGCCCGGCCAAGGCTTTCTATCTCGGCTTCATCCAGGCCGGGGATTAATTCTCCTGCATCGAGCTTCTCCCTGATTCTTTTAAGTGCGGCGTTTACCGATTGAACAGTGGCTGATAGCTCTGCCGACATATCCTTCGAGGTAGCCGCAGGATTCAGAATTAATTTTCTGGCTATAGCTAAAAGCAATTCCCCGTTCTTCAATCTCATATTATTACAGTTATTCCCATATTTGCTTTCAGGGGTTTTTTCTCTTTGCTCCTTTTTGTTAGTCACATAGGATGGCCATAGGGACTGCCGTGTCATTTAAAAACACCCCCCTGGTTCAATATACTGTTTGGGCTTCCCGCGACCACATCATATGGTTTCGCCCGGTTGCCACCCGGGCTCGTCAGGCGGGGATGTTTCGAATCCACTAAATCCAACCTACGTTAGGACATATTTACCATTGAAGGTATTTTGTTACATTATGTAGAATTTAAAATTGATGCCGGGGAACTCATCAGGAGTTGATTCTCATGTCTACCGGAAAAAGATGTCCATATTTTGGCGATTGGAATGAAGATTGTAACTCAAAAGGAAAAACAAAATGGGAAAAACAGGACCGGGCCATGGTTGAAGTATACTGTAAAAAATTTCCCGATTACGCCAAATGCCCACGATTTCTTGATGCTGAACAACAAAAGATACAACGTTAATTAATTAACTTATTTTTCGTTCCCCGGCAGATTATAATATCAACAAGACCCGGTGCTGATCCCCAGCTTTTACTGCTCGGCCTCCCACTTTTCTGCATTTTGATAATCACCACAAATGGTATGTCTTTCATTTGTGCAAAATTCAAGCCTGCATCCTGCCCCTATCCTGGTAACTATGCAGTAGTCATTTTTGTTCAGGTATGGGCATCTGTTGCTTGCCCCCATGAATTTGACGCTTATCAATACATTCTTTTCAGGAACAAGTAACTCAACAACTTTTTCTGCTCTTTCGTCACTCAACTCCACTATTCACCTCCTTCCTCCAGGATTTTCAAACCTCGCCATCCACGCCTGTCAGTTTCCCTCAGCCAGCTTGACAGTAATTCTCTTCTGTGGCCCCTGGTTGACTTTTTGTATTTCTATTAAGCCTTTATTGACCAGGCTATCTAAGATGGCTGAGACTCTCATTACCGGCACGTTACATTCTTTTGCGATAGTCGAATAAAGAGGATATGAAATCTGATACCTGGCTAAAAACTGAAGTACTCTTTGTTCCTGGCATTGTTTGTCCATATCCAGACCTCCATTTTCCGGCTTCATAGGGGTTTCCGCTGCTGGCCGCCACCGGTTCATCGAAGATGCTGCAGGCGGTGTAGTATACATTCAGCTGGTTGAAAACTCTTTCGAAACAGACCAGCTCTATCCCGTAAATCCCCTTGACCAGTGTATTGCCGTGCATATAGCTGTCCGTTTTATGCAGGTGGCCGTGAAATACCGCCTTGGGGCCATGCCAGTCCAGGAACCTGCCCAGTTCTATAAAGCCCCTGTGAGGATCGGGGTACCGGCATCCCTCATCGTGACAGGCATTATATCCGTATCCCCCGCTGATCCTCCGGGCCGGTGGCGAATGGCTGATAATAAAATCAGCCCCGGACACCTTTTCCAGTACCCTGGCCGCCTCTTCCTCAGTCAGCAGCCACCTGCTGTCAGTCCCTTTATAGCGTATGCACCCGCCAATCCCGCCAAAAGTCATCCCTTTTACCTGTATAATCTGGCCGTGGATATCGAGCGCGCGGCTATTTCCATATGTATTGTCATAGTCATGATTACCGGCCACCCCGAAGGCCGGAATACCCGGCAGCGCCTCTAATACCTGGTTGACCGCCGCCTCTCCGTTATCCCCCAAAAAGAAAATCACATCAATGGGAAACCGGAAATAGTAATTGTTTTCGGGGATATCGCCATGCATATCCGAGACAAACAAGGCATTAGTTTTATCTTTGCCACACAAAAACACTTTGCCACCCCTGATAACATGTTGCTCCTGTGTTTCGGAATTGAAGGTAATTTTTGCATTTATGTAGAATTTACTTAATTTTATGGTATGCTGTGTCCTTGATATTTTTAAATCCCTTGAATAATGCCGGTGAGGGAACTAGTCTTCGTTCAACCTACACCTTTTATATGCTTTTAACACGTCATCCATGGTAACCCCGTATACTTTGCTTAGTTTCTCAGCAATATCTAATGACATTCTTCTTCTGCCGTTTTCAAGCAATGAAAGATAACTTTTTGATATACCAACCAACTGAGCAACTGATTTCTGAGACTTTTCGCCTCTAAGATTTTCTAACGTAGCCATTTATGGCATTCCCCCATTGTTTGCACTGTGTAAACTTTAAAAAAATTATAGTTTGCATATTGTAAATTGTCAAGAGTCTTCTCATAATTTTTACATTCTTTTCCGAGTGCATTATTGTGTTTACATATGGTAAACTTTATAATGTATGTGAGGTGCCAATGTATGACTGATTTCTCCAAGAGACTCAAAGATTTAAGAAAAAAAAAGAATATTTCCCAGGAAGAACTAGGTAACTCTATTAACCTTAGTAAATCAACAATCTCATTATACGAATCAGGGAAAAGACAACCTGATTATGGCACTCTTAAAGAAATAGCAGTTTTTTTTGATTGTAGTATTGACTATCTTTTAGGTAAGACCGAAATACAGGACCCACCTGAGACAATAATAGATAACGCCCTCCAGGACGACCCGGAACTTATGGAATTCTGGTTAGAAATGAAAAAGCGGGAAGACTTGCAACTACTATTCAAGCAGGTGAAGCCCATGACTCCGGAAGGGGTTAAAAAGGTTATCAGGGTCATAAAGGCCATGGAAGAGGAAACACAAGAAGGCTGAGAGCTGCCGCCCAAACAGGGTAGCAGCTCTCAGTCTTCTTAGTTCATATGACATTATTCAACATATATATACATTTACTGCACAAGGACAGCAGTTCGTTAATGAATCAATTGTTTGGAGAGTTGTTATTGAGAGAGATTTTATAGTTTAAGAATTCCAAAACCATAATGGCGGCTTTCAGACATGATTTTAACCCTTTCAGACATCATATGCCATTTTTTAGACATTCTGGTATATATGGAAGGATTAATTCTGTCGATTAAAGAAGAACATTGTTAGGGCCTAAAGTCCTAACAATCGTCAGCTGCCTTTGCGGGGGTACCTATACCTATGGATTCTAAAACTATGACAGCATGGCCAAGGCGCAAGGTGCTCCAGGCCCTTTCCAGCGGAAAACTGAAGTCCGAAGAAGTAATAACCGCCCTAAACATACACACCAAAGTGGCCGACATCGGCCCCGAGGCCCTGGGCTTCGTCTACCGGCGCACCGACGGAACCTTAACCATTGTTACCAGTGACGCCCTTTCCCCCAGCGACGGCAGCAGGTCATAATGCACGAGCTGTACCACATCATTGAGCATCTGCCGAGTATGCAGCGGATAGTTGGGGTCAATATGATGGACGAGCAGTTTGAGGGGGAGGCGGATGGGTTTGCGGGCGGGGTGGCAGAGGTAATAAAGAAAGACAATGATCGCTTCAAAAGATAATCTGAAATCAAACATATAACCTCGATATTGCTTGTTAGATAGACTGTTACAGTGAAGCAAATATGGGGCTCCCAATGCATTTTATGATTTGTCTAAATATAATGCACATATTCTCTATAATGCGTAGTTGAAGCAAAGTTTGGAGTGGAGAATATCTTATTGCCGATGCTAGACAATGGTTAATGTCTGATAGCGAAGAATGGTTGTTGCAGTTTAGTGCTATTTATATTATTTTTTAATGGGGAGATTATTGATAGTAGTTGAAGGGTTAGAAGATCTGTCATAAAAAGGAGAAGAAGAATGAATCCAAGAATTACTATTAACGATATAATCGAATGGGCTGACTCACTATCAAAACTAAAAAGTCCAAACCTATGGTGGTTCAGAGGCCATAGCAAATCTAGCTGGAAATTATTGCCCAGAGTATTTCGCTCGTATCCTTCAGGAGTTGAACAATCAATTGCTAATCATTTTTATACAAGAGCACATTCATTACATAACACATTACCATCAAGTGATGATTACTCAGGGTGGATTTCCCTCATGCAACATTATGGTTTGCCAACAAGATTATTGGATTGGTCAAGATCTTTATTAGTTGCACTATTTTTTGCTACATCTAGTGAAAATGTCAATAAACAACCAGAATCAGCTTGTATATGGGCTATAAATCCAATTGTTTTTAACCATATTCAGTTGGACGAGGCATATGCATTACCGATTAATACTAATGTTGTAAAGCCTCTAATAAGACCATTTTTAAAGGGTGGAGAAGAAAAAGGAACATGTGCAGCAGTTTTAGCAAATGAAATTGATGCTAGGATGCAGGTCCAACAATCAGCATTCACTATTCATTCTCACCGTAGGCCATTAGAAGAATTGGAACAGAATGAAAGGTGGTTACAAAAAATTGAAATTGATAAATCTAGTATAAGTTATCTTGCACATGACGTAAAAACACTTGGGATCACTGCATCAACAATTTATCCGGATTTAAATCACTTGGCAAAAGATATTATACGGATCTATGCACCACCAGAAAATTGAAAAACGACTTAACGGACAGAGGGACAAGGCATAAAGCAAGGACACATTATAATGTCCCAAAAGATCAAATAACTATTATTAAGATTATTAGGGTATTTTTTGTAAATCAAAATTATATTTGATTTAAGAGGTAAAGTGATGAAAAATTTAATTTTTCTCGGTGCTGGTGCCTCAAAAGCAGATGGAGCTCCATTACAAGGAGAACTGTTTAAAGAGTATTTTAATATGCGAATGATTAAAAATAATGAAAATGATATAGGAGTTTATGAATGGAATGATGAATGGGCCTCTACGGATGTTAAGATTGAGAAAAAAGTAAAGGAATTTTTTTATGATATTTTTGGAATAGATGATAACAGTAATGACTTTCCAACATTTGAAGAAGCATTAGGAGTGCTAGATTTAGCAATAAGCAGAAAAGAATATTTTTATAATCGAAATAGAACTTATAATATAGATTTATTAGAAGTAGACTCCTATCAATCTTATAGATTAGCATTAGTGTTATCGATGGCTCAGTAGCATTGCATAAACCAAATATTAAAATCTCAACCCTTAAAATTGCCAAAATTCGCCCATATTTGACCAATTTCCATAAATATCATGGTATATCGTTAAAAAACTCCTTATAATAGAGGTATAG
>JAMCVT010000080.1 GCA_023475565.1 Actinomycetota bacterium | reverse complement strand
GTCGAAGTGCCCTGAATGCGGAGGTAATGTTTTTTATTCGAAAAAAAAGAAAGATTTTAGCTGCCCCCACTGCGGGGCGGCCATAATTCAAAACGGCGCACCGCTATCACAGCAGCAGCCCTGATACTCCAAAAAACATAGTATAAAAATGTGTGCATGTAATCCATGCACATTTTTTATGCTTAAAATCCTCCCTTCATTGGCAAAATAATTGATTATACTGTAAAATCATAGAAGAAGTATTTAAAAGAAAAGTATTGTAAGACCGGAGAACATGATGAATAAACTGCCTTCCGCCGCCCGGACATGGTGGGCTTCCATTGACACCGGGAAATCCTGCACTGACGCCTGCGCTGTTAACAGGGATACAGGAGATATTTTTACCGTAAAATCCCCATCAATTCCTGACGATCCAACGTCCTCAGCCATAAATGCCCTTTTTGCACTTTGTAAAAAATCCGGACTGGATATTGAGGACCTAAGTCTGATTATACAAGGTACAACTCTTTCCATAAACTCTCTTTTGCGGGGAAAGGAAGCCAGAACTGCTATTCTGGTGACCCGGGGCTTTAAGGATGTTCTTTTCCTGTCCAGGCGCCCCATCGCCGGCTTTTTTTGCCGGGAAAACAGACCTGACCTTTTCAGCCGGAGATTTGTGTTCGAGGTCAGCGAGAGAATGCTCCCCGGAGGGCGTGTTCTTACCCCACTGGCTGAAGATGAGATCAGAAAACTGGTCCCTCAGTTTAGAAATCTTGGAATTGAGTCCGTGGCCGTATGCTTCCTTCATTCCTGTCAAAATCCCGCTCATGAGCAAAGAGCCGGGGAAATACTGAAAGAACTTATTCCACATATGCCGGTTACACTATCTAATGAAATAATGCCTTTTTGCAGTGAATCTGAAAGGTTCTCCACCACCGCCGTTAACGCAGCCTTAAGGCCTGCTTCACAATTCTGTTCCGAAGAATTGCATGACAGAATAAAATCCGGGCCGGGCAGGTCCAGGGGAATGCTGGTGATGCAGTCCGACGGAAGTGTGACCTCCGCCCGCCTGTCTGCAAAAGAGCCGGCCAGATCGCTGTTTTCCAGTCTGGCCGGAGGAGTAAATGCCTGTTGGGATCTATCTTTGAAGACCCGCAGGCCTAATCTCATTGCCCTTGATATGGGCTGCACATGTACAGGTATAGGCATTATACACCGGGAGAAGCCCCTATATGCCGTTACGGGATCAGCAAACGGATATCCTCTCGGCTTCCCGTCGCTGGACATTCAAACCATTGGATCAGGGGGCCACCACACTGCCAGCGCCGATATCATGCTGGGCAGACTTAGCCCCAATAGTTTAATTTCCCCTTATTCACTGCCTGACTGTGATTCAGTTAATAACAGTATTGACGGCTACCCGGGACCCACCGCCAAGGCGCCGGCCCTGGAAACAGTCACCGCTGTCTGCTCAAAAATATCTGACGCCGTTATAGGTATGCTTTTTAGTAAAGGATTGGACCCACGGGAATATACTCTGGTGGCGTACGGTGGATCGGGTCCCCTGCACGCCGCCGCAATTGCCCGGGCAGCCGGCATACCTAAAGTGCTGGTACCCCTTTACCCCGGTGCTTATTCAGCCCTGGGAATGCTTTCCAGAGTCCGCATAAACTGCCATTCCGACCTTTATGCTATCACCGATGAAGCCGACCCCGACTATTTATGGGAAGCCTTTGCTGCACTGGAAGAAAAGGCCCGGAAGGCTTTTGCAGCCGCAGGCATTGCAGCGGACCTCGTCAAAATAGACAAGACCGTTGATATGAGATACCGGGGGCAGCTTCTCCAGTTAAACATGCAGTTCCCCTCAGGAAGGATTAAAAATGCTGACCTGACCCTTTTGGGCAGGGCTTTTAATATAAGCTTCAACGCCAATTACGGATTCACCCCCGATAATACCTGCTCTGAGATCACCAGCTTGCGACTCGGAGCCTTCTGCGATGCCGTAAATATTCAGGAACATACCGGAGTGAAATCCTTGATGCCAGCCCCCGGGCAGCCTGCGGCGGCCTCCGGCAGAAGTGTTTTCTTTACTGAAAGTCCAACTGAAACTCCGGTGTATTTAAGAAGTTCCCTTTTCCCTTCCGCCAGCCTTAAAGGGCCCTCAATAATCGAGCAGGAGGGGGCCACCACACTTGTCTGGCCCGGGATGTCGGCCTTAGTTGATTCGTATGGCAGTATAATCATTGATGTGGGAGCTGAAGAATAATGGTATCACTAGCCATGGAAGTATTGGGCAGCGCTCTCCGTGCAGCGGCGGAAGAGGCACAAAATATATTGGTGGCCGCCTCCCCTCCGAAAAACATTTTTTCCACAGCAGACTGCTCCTTTGCTGTTTTCACCAAAGAAGGCAAGATGGCTGCCACCGGAGGCGATATTTCCCTCCTTACCAGTCTCCTGCCTTCATTCGTAAACGCAGTTTTACAAACACACCCCTTTCACACCATAAGTCCCGGAGATTTCATCATCACCAACGATCCCTACCTGTACGGCTCCCAATTGACCGACATTTTCGCGGTATCACCGGTTTATTTCAATAAAAGACCTCTGGCCCTGGTGGCCAGCGCGGCCAGGCACTCCGATATCGGAGGAGCAGTGCCGGGAGGCATGCCCAACTTTTCGGGGGACATATTTCAGGAGGGGATCAGGATTCCACCGGTAAAAATCATTAAAAAATCCTTCCCCAATGATGAATTATTGTCTTTTTTTTCTAATAACGCAAGGTCTGGGAAGGATCTGGGCCAAAGCATCAAAGCCCAGCTCTGGGCAGCCCAGGCAGCCGAAAAAAAGCTGTGTGGGCTGGCGCAGAAATACGGATTTGAGTACCTCAGAAACAGTATGAATGATATTATAGAAAGCTCTGGGCAAAGAGTCCTCTCTGCTTTCCGGCAGATACCCGGCAGCGCTTTTATGGGCGAGGGTTCAGCCGGGGTAGACCCTGACAGCGGCAGTAAACTGATTATTAAGGCTTCGCTAATAAATTCCGGTGATAAGCTCACGTTTGATTTCACCGGGACACACCCCCAGGCGGCGGCGCCTGTCAACTCAGCCCTGGGCACGACCCTTTCCTGTGTATACACTGCCGTCAGGTCTGCACTGATACCCGACCTGCCTTTAAATGACGGTCTGTTTCGCTCCATAAAGGTTAATGCTCCCCCGGGCTCCCTGGTGAACCCTGTTTTCCCCGCACCAGTGTCCTGCTCCCTGGTGGGGGCCGCCCAGGGGGTACTGGCTGCGGTTTCCGGCATTTTTACAGGCATCTTCCCCGGTATGAGCAGCTATGGATTTGAGGAAGCCTCCTTTTTTACCATCGGGGGCTTAAAAAAGGATAACGGCGGCTATTACTCTTTCAAAGACAGCATAGCCGGAGGGCACAGCGCCAGCCCTTCCCGGGACGGCGAAAACTCCTGGTTTTCCAGCTTGTTCACATCTCCCGCCGCATCTGTGGAGCAACTGGAGTCAGCCTGCCCGATTATTGTAAACAAAGTGGGACTGGTTTTAGATTCAGGGGGGGCAGGTCTACACAGGGGAGGGCTGGGAATGGAACTGTCCTTTACCGTTCTGGACAGCCATGCCACAGTATCCGCCTGCTCTGTAACCAACGATTCTCCTGAAAATGAAAACACAGTCCTTCCCGGAGCCGCCGGTATTTCAGTAAGCCGTCCCGGCCGGAATGACAAATCTGATACTTTTACCGGCTCACCAGGGGAAAATGCCTTTTTTTCAATCCGCAGCTATGGCGGAAGGGGCTGGGGCTCTCCACTGGAAAGGGAACCCGAACTTGTCAGAAATGACGTTGCTGAAGGTTACATATCGCCCGACACGGCAAGGGATATATACGGAGTGGTGCTTTCCGGACGGAATTTGGAAGTAAATCGGGAGGCAACCGCCGGGCTAAGGAGATCGCTGTCACATGAGCGGAAATAATGCCGTTTTTACATTAAAGGTTCAAAGCCTTGTCAACATCAATGTCTTCATTGAAAGTCTCAGCAGCCTTCTTAATTTTACCTTCAGCTTTATTCTTTATACCTGTCTGGCGAAAGCCTTCGGGCGCACCGGGCTGTTTTTCGCTGCCCGGGGTATTGCCGGCAGCCAGTTCCCTGACTTCAATCTCCATGTCCCGCTTTGAAAAAGCCATGGAATTTTACCAGGATGTCGAAGGATCCATTGCCGCCCACCGGGCGGAACTGGCCAACCTGTAAAAAGCAATGCCTCACAGCAGAATGTTGATCACCTGAAAGGACATTTATCGAGGGAAAGTGTCAATTAGACTGCATTAAAAATAATAAGACCATGATAGTCCAGACTTCTTGCCAAGACAGATTATCATGGTCTTATTGTCGTTTGTTATTTGTCCTCTTAACTAAAAAACAATATCTACCTGCGCCCGGCCAAATAGCCTTTAGTAAAGACAGCCACCACACCCAGGGCTCCCAAAACGGCGAGGGCGGCTACCGCTTTGCGGCCGGACCCGGACGACGGTTGTTCCTTTTTCACCTCGATCTCGTAGCCTTTCAAGGCGTCTTCACCGGCCTCTCCGGCCTGCCGGCTTGCTACCTGCGCAGCTACTTCACCTGCAGGCCCCTGGCCCCTCCCGGCCTCGGCCTGCTCTTCCCGGACTTCCCCGCCGGCTTGCGGGGGTGCGGGCGCAGCAGGTCCCGGCTGGCTGCCGGCCTGATCCGGCTCCGGCGCCGGAGCATCCTTTAGCGGCTCGGCCGGCCTGTCAGGAGAAGCCGCTACAGGCTTTTTGTCAGTATGCTTTTCGCTGGAACTGTTAGAAGATCTTGCCGGTATTTGTAATTCCTTTCTGGTTGCATCAGTAAAAACCTGTTTAAACCTATTCAGGGTATCACTGTCCACCGTAGTGTAGTTGGCAATCCACTCGTTCATCACCAGGTTGGCGCAGGTGTGGTGGCAGCACACCACGCCGTACTGGGCGGCGCTCTGGATATAGGAGTCGGACAGCTTCTCTAAAGTTTCCCGGTCCGCCTGCCACATATCCCGGCGGGCAGCCTCCATCGTCCATCCGATAATCGCCTGCAGGTTATAAGGGTTCAACTGGCTGCTGATATTTTTATCAAATACAAAGGTTTCGGCCACCTGCTGCCAGGCCCAGTCGTTCACCCCGCCCAGGGTGGCGGCGACGCCGAACAGGTTGGCGATGTGGTCGCTGATCAACCTGGAACCGGAAAAGCCTTCTTTCAGCATACCTTCTATCCACTTGGGGTTCAACACCCTGGTTCTCAGCTCGGTCCCCAAGAATTCACTCATGGACTGGACTTTCACCTTCATCGGGTCGGAGGCATTGCGGGTATTGACGATATAGGCACCCACTGAACAGCCTGATTCCGCCTCCGCAGACATCTTCAGCCCGCCCAGGTACTGGTAGACGTCGTCGTTGTCCAGCACGCCATTCATGGAGTCGCGCACCTGGGTGACTGCGTCCACGGTACCCAGCATCTGCCTGAAGGCATCCAGCGCCTGTATCCCGTAGTTATTTCTGCCGTAAACATAAGACATCCGCGCCAGGTAGGTGTCTATCAAATCCTGAGTGCTGTCCCAGGCGCTGGTGGTCTTGACCATTCCCGAAACCCCGGCGCCGTAAGTTCCCGGCGCGTCGCCGTAAATCCTGGCCGCGGCCAGGTTTTCGGCATCAGCCTGGGACATTCCGCCCGCCTTCAGCTTGTCCAGCATGTCCTGGTAATGCTTTTTAACCAGATTGTCCCCCGTGCTTTCATTTAAGAGGGCGATCTGCCGGAAAGCGTCGTCGAGCAACGAAACGGTGTAGGTAAAGGTGTCCCTGAAGAGCCCTGAAATGGTCACCAGGACGTCGATCCGCGGCCGCTTCAGATCCTCCAGGGGGGTAACCTTCACCTTCGTCACCCGGCCGCTCGCGTCATAAGTGGGCTCTACCCCGATCAGCCGGAAGATTAGGCCCACGGTTTCCCCCTGGGTGCGCATGGTTTCAATGGCCCAGAGCACCACTCCCACAGTATCGGGGTAGCGGCCGTTTTCTTCGTAGTACCTGGCTATCAGCTGGTCGGCGGCTTCCCTGCCGATCTTCCATGCCGCCTCGTCCGGCACCTTACGCGGGTCGAAGGATACCAGGTTCCGGCCGGTGGGCATGGCATCGGGGAACCGCACCGGATCCCGGCCCAGACCAGGCTCGATGTACTCGCCGCGCAGCGCCCGCAGCAGGTTAACCATTTCGTTGGTGGTCAGAAGCAGGTTCTCCCTGATCTGGTTGCGGCTGTCCTTACGTGATTCGCAGTTGTAATTTACCACCGTGTCAACCATCTGCTCCAAAAGGTCATCTTCAGGGGGCTGCCCGAAGGTGTGCAGGCCGTAGGGCATCAGCTCCGCCGCCAACTCTTCCAGATATTCATGGAGAAGGGTGACTACCCGGCTGAAGTCGTCCTTCTGCAGGTCAATGCCCAGGTCCTGGTCAAGACTGTTGGCCTTAACCTTTTCAATAATCTGTTCCTGCAGGCCGGCCGCCCTGGATGCATTGCCCCCGCTCAACGCGTCCCGGTATTCCACTACCAGTTGCTGCAATTCGTCCAGTTCGCCGTAGAGGCCGGGCTGGACCATGGGCGGGATAAGGTAGTCGATGGTGACCGCGTAACCCCGGCGCTTGGCCTGGGTCCCCTCCCCGGGGTTGTTCACGATGTACGGGTAGATGTCGGGCATGTTTCCGATCATGACGTCCGGCCAGTCGTCCTCGCCCAGGCCAACGCTCCTGCCCGGCAGCCATTCCAGGGTTCCGTGGGTGCCCATGTGGATCACAGCGTCCGCCTTATACTCTTTCTGCAGCCACAGGTAAAAGGCGATGTACTGGTGAGGGGGCGGCAGGGTGCCCGAGTGGATCCTTTTTATTATCTCCTCTTCAGTACCGTCGCCCCAGCCCCGCATGGGCTGCGGCCCGATGAAGATGTTGCCCAGAAACGCCCCGGGAATGACAATCTGCCCTTTATACACCATCATATTATTAATATTCTCATCCTTGAGCTTATCAACCTCACACCACTCATTTACCACCTGACCCTGGAGTTTTTGGGGCAGGGATGTGAACCATTCCTTGTACTTGTCAACAGGGATGGTCATGGCGCCCGCATTTACCAGCTCCTCCAGCTGGCCCGGCGCCCAACTGCCGACATTCCTGCCCTGTTTGAAGATGAGATATTCTACAGACTCCTTGCTTAAATCGCCTTTCACGCTGTACCCGTCACCCTGCATAGCCTGCAGGACTTTGGAGGTGCTCTCCATCAGGTCCATGTAGGTGGCGCCGATGTTGTCTTTGCCCCCGTCGTGGTTGTAGTATATCAGTGCTATTTTTTTCTCGTCGTTAGACTTTTTTCTCAGGTTGGCCCAGCTCATGGCCCTCCCGGCCAGTCGCGCGATACGGTCATCCAGGGGAACCTTCTTTTCGATCCGGGTCCCCGTCCCCGGGTCGACGGCGACAACTTGGCTTCCGCCCATGAACACCGGCTCAATTCGCCCATCCAGCTCCGGATAAGCTACAGACCAGTACACTTCACCGCTGATACCGGCCTGATTCTTCTCCCAGTCCTCCAGGCCGGCACTACTGTAGATCGGGGCCATCACCGGAACATTCAACCTTTTAAACAGGTCTATCCCGGCATCGGAATTGCCGTAGATGAAGTTAAATCCGAGCGATGCCGTGATTAAAAGGTCGATTCTACTTTTGTCATTCTGTATGAAAAACTGCTCTACGGCCGTCTTCCGATCGCTGTCGCTGCAAACCAGAATCACGTTATATCCCCCTGCTTCCAGGGAGCGGAGCAGTACTTCCTGCATAGCCTTGTCGTCATTGTTGATGTCGTAGTTGGTGTCAATGATTCCGATCCACGGCGCCCCTTCCCTCAGCTTGCCGCTCAGCCTGTGCCAGGCCAGATAGTTCCGCAGGGAGGTGAAGGTGCCCGGAAGCACACCGCCGCCTTTATCTTTTGCGCCGTAAACCGCATCATACACCGACTGGTACAGCGAGTCCAGGCCGGGTCCCTGCCCGCCGGGCGGCAGCGCCTCGCATAGCGCGCCATAGGTTGCTTCGGACACCGTTTCCACGTACTGACCCAGCCCATGCTGAAAATCCGGGCGGTAGGCCGCGTACAGGGCATTGTAGGCAGTGTCCACCATTATGCCCGGAACGGCGTCCTGTACCCCGCAGACCGCCTGGTACACGGCCTGGTGGACGGTGTCGGAAACCAGGTCCAGCCCGGCGTCCTGTTCGATCACGCTGTAAACGGATTTGTAAAGTGGGCCGGCGGATACATCCGGTGCGGCATATTGCCCTGGCCCGCACACAGCACTATAAACAGCCTCATGCACGGTATCGATCACAGGCCCCCAGGCCTCACCCTGGCCGGAATCGTACACCGCCTCCCACACGGCCCTGTGTGCCTCGTTGACGGCCAGGCCGGAGGCAATGCCCGGTCCTGACTGATAGACCGCTCCGCTAACGGTGTTATATATCTCCTCGACATTTGTTGTCAGGCCTGCCAATGCGTCCGGGTGGTAAACGACCCGTTCATCCAGCTTGACCGGGGTCAGGTCTTCCTGAACGGCCAACCCGCCGTATTTGGAAAACAGGTACAGTTCCATGCGGCGCATGTTCTCCAGACTGCTGTTTTTAATGTACAAATCCAACGTGCCACTTCCTGAGCCGTCTATCCTGCCATCGCCTATGTCGCCCCCGGTGGATAACGCTTTACAGTTGGCCGGCGTCACGTCCAGGATGGATTTAATCACCTGCAAACTGCCTCCGCCGATCATCTGCAGCAGAAATATATCAGCGCTTTGCAGTTCTCTTTTAATCTCTTCCACCTTCCCGGCGTCATCCAGATCATTGGAGCCGTAAAGGTTTAAATGAAAGGCATATCCCTGATTCTGAAGTTGATAATTAGCCCCGATTAAATTGGTGAACAGGCTATTGCTGCCGGCCACCATCACCAGCTTGGGCTTCCCGGCCTCTCCCGCTTCGGCCCGGGACAAGAAGGCCGCTGCCGTCAGCAACGCGGTAGCCATTATAAGCGTGAGAAGCATTTTATTAAAAATACTGAAGCGCTTCATATTTATATTTCACCCCGCTTTAGGTATTCTCAGCCTGGCGGGAACGGAGTTGACCGGCCCGCCGCGATATTTATTGATTTTTGTTTTCGCCGGACTCAATCATGATTAATTTCCCTGTTTTGGCATCGCGATAGACAGTTCCCATCTCCCGGTAGCCCGACCCTCCGCCTTTATCAAGCTGTGGAACTTCTTCCAGCTCTTTGCCCTGCTCCACATTGATCGTTTTCTGGATGCTCTGCAGGAGCCTCTGCTTTTCCTGGGGGTTTACCCTGGCAAAGATGATGTTCTGCATGTTCCAGGAAAGAACCAGAGATACCAGTAATCCCACGGCAAACACCAGCATCACGTCAATCAGATTGCGCACCCCGTCCATGGGGTTGATTTCTTCGGATGACAGGCGTCTTCTCCTCGACTTCCGGGAAAGCATGGCATTCACCTCCCACGATCGCTTCCAGCAATAATTCCATGGTGTTCAGTTCTTTTTCGTACCAGCGGTGCCGGAACAGGGAGATCAGCGCCCCGATGGCCCCGGCCGCAACACCCACTACCGTGGCATCGAAGGCTATAGTCATGGCTTCAGAAAGCCCCTGCACGTCACCCTGACCCAGGGCGACCAGCCCCGGTCCCAGAGGAATAATGGTGCCCAAAAGCCCGATTGTAGGCCCCAGCTTGGCCAGCAGGTCTGTTTTTGCCAAAACCTTCTTGGCGTGAAACTCTTCCTGGTCGAGGATGTCCCTGGCTAGCAGTTTTTTGTCTTCAATGGACAGGTTGGTTCGGGCCAGGAGATTGGACAGTAATTCCTTCTGCCGTGGGGAAAGGGAGCATCGGTCAATGATCTGCTGCAGGTTTATCATTTGCCAGGGAGAGATGTTCTTGATGTCATGAAATAATTCTTCCAGATGTACTGCCCGGACCGCCTTTCTCCGCCTGACTTCTGCCACAAAGGCGCCAAGTTCCAAGAACGCAAGGACTAGAAAAAACAAGAGAGCCAGAATATCGGGGATTAACAAACTCTGGGCCGCCGCATGCAAAATTTTGTTCAGGTATTCTGACCCAGGGATAATCATCGGTGATCACGACCCTTCGCAAAATTAATCTGGTTTTGGAGATACCCGAACAGGCCCAGGCCGCTGAAACCGAGCAGGACCAGCGCCAGCCAGCGGGGCGAAGCAATGGCCACGGGACACGAGGGCATGGCCATGGCCTGCACAAAATTGGGAATGGTTAGGGCAAAAGCCAGTGTGAGCACCCCCGTGAAAAACAGGAGCTGGTTGAAAATCGCTGCCGGACTCCACCGCGTAACCCTGATCAGCCTTTTGCTCCCAAACGCTACGGCGATCACCATCAGCGTAAAAAAGACGGCTGTATTACGCCCCAGGGCGGGAACACCCACCCTTAGGAGCGGCGCCATAATAATTACCGAAAAAGCAAGGGCGGCCATGCAGAACGGGCAGGGCAGGAAGCCCAGAAAATAGCCCAATCTGCCCCTTTTCCCCGCGCTTTTCGGAGCAGCAAATGCCGGCTCCTGCAGACCCAGGTAAATCAGGGCCAGGGCCACCAGAATAGCGCCGCTAAAGGTATAGCGGTCAAGCATCTCCACCAGCAGTTGCTGCCTGCCGTCAAAGGCTATAGTTATAAGAAACAGCCCTCCACCGAAACCGGCCGCCGTTAGGATGAGCGCCCTGGCGCTAAGCCAGGAAACACCCAGGACCAGACCGGTCTTTATGCTCAATATCAGGGCCGCCGCCAAAAGGCCGCCATTTAACACATTCTCACCCCTTTTTAAGAGAACACACTCTCCCTTCGGACGACGAAAAAGTTATCCGCAAATCTGCCCGAAGTACAATTTCCCAAGCAACAAAAAACTCCTCCGCCCAAAGTACGGCGGAGGAGTTACGGATAGTGACAGTCGCTGGCATATACCCCAAAAAGGAAATACATACTAAACACCTCCCCATCGCTCGCAGGTTATACGGTGTTATCAGAAAAGGCAGGTCTCCTGGCTCCGGTTCATCGCCGCCTTACGCCTTCCCGGGTTAAAACCCAGTGACCTAAGATTGGGGACATTCCATAGTGAAGGTGTGTCTCCAATCCTTAATAAGGCAGCTCTCCGTTACAGTGGCGGGACCGCGCCGGACTTCCACCGGCTTCCCTATTAAGCTTACCCCCTCGGGGGTATAGCGCCTATCCTGCATACTATTAACTTATAAAAAAACCAAAAACCCCGGCCTTCCGGGAGAAGACCAGGGTTGTACACAAAAATACCGCCCAGCCTTTAAACATCAGGCCGGCAGACTTTTTCCAGCACTACCCCTCTCCATCGGAGGTTGACTGTGCACACATGCCGGGTGGGTCTCCTGACTTATGGATCAATACCTGCTTCAACCTTCCCGGGTTTTAAAAACCCAGTGGTATTTTCATGAAGCCGGCTCCCCATTTACAGTGGCGGGACCGTCCAGGATTTTCACCTGGTTCCCCGATCCTACCCTACTTAGGGCAAGA
The DNA here is from genome assembly GCA_023475565.1 of Actinomycetota bacterium. Taxonomy (GTDB): domain Bacteria; phylum Bacillota; class Desulfotomaculia; order Desulfotomaculales; family Desulfocucumaceae; genus BRHc4a. The sequence continues at coordinate 9,985 of JAMCVT010000080.1, read as the reverse complement.
TCCCGGGCACGAAAGATTTTATTATTCTTCTATACCTGGTTAATGTTAGCATACTATGGCCCTGTAATCAATCACAATTTCCTGTAACCAGTCCATGTAAAACGGCAGGATCTTCATGGTCTTGGCCGTTTATTATCAAGTTTTTTTTCGACCAATTGGATCGCCATGTCAACCATGTGCGGAAGCGGTTCGCCGTAAAGCCCCACAATAACCACGCTGGACCTGTTCAGCGGAATCAGAATTTTTTCAGCATCAGCCTCTGCGATTGACGTTGCCATTCTATTAGTCACTTCGCCCAGCATTGAGTTGGAAAGAATTATCGACAGAGTGCCTAAAACAGCATCCACTTTTTTTACAGTTTCACAAACGGCGTTCTCACCGCTGGCCCCCTCATTGGCCCCGGCCTTCAACATAGCTGCGGTGGCCATGGCATTGGTGCCCAGGGCTATAATCTCAACCCTTTCTCCCAGCGCCTTCCTGAGCTTTTCTGTGATTAATTTCCCTATGCCGCCTCCCTGGCCATCTATAACTGCTACCTTCATTACGTAATTTCTCCTGCCAATCGGTATAATAAGTCAACAGTATTAAACAGAAAGGCCATGCAGGCATGGGCCTCGCCCCGGTTAACCTGCATGGCCATTTTACGCCCTGGATTTTCTTTTGGTAACTTTTGCCAAGCCGTACATTACCCCAAAGGTTGTCAGGGTGCCCATTACTCCGGCAATGGCTGTCGCTATGGATTCATTTTCAATTCCAGGAAAAACGTAATCGGGAACGGGAGATGCAATAATTGGCTCTCCCTCACCTTTTTCCAGAAACCCCAGATCCTCCGCCACTCTTTCAAGTCCGTCCGGGCTGGAAGAAGCGAAAGGTGATAAAATTGCCGCCACTATTAAGGCCAGTAATAATACTTTGTATATTTTCTTCAATTATTTCACCTCCGCCCCAATTTTTACATTATCACCCACAAATCCCAATTTCAAAATAAAGTTGACAGCTGCCACTGTTATAATTCCCTCTCCCACGCCTATCAGAGTATGCCATCCCGCCATGGCCGGAAAGGCAACACTGAAAGGAATTGTTCCGGAGATAGCCAGTTCAATTGAGGCCATGGTCGAAGCTAAAAAAACCGAAATCCAGGAGGCAATGAAAATGGATACATTTTTACCGGCAGAGCTTTAAATAGCCCGGATAAAACCCTGTATGTCAGGAAAGCCGTTAGCACCCCCAGTACGGCCATGTTGAATATATTTCCACCCAGGGCAGTGATCCCACCATCCTGAAACACCAAACATTGTATAACTAAAACAGTAGAAATAATAAGACAGGCGCTCCATGGCCCCATCAGTATAGCTGCCAGCGCCGCTCCCAACAGGTGCCCCGAAGTGCCTCCCGCTACGGGAAAGTTGATCATCTGGGCGGCAAAAATAAAGGCGGCTACTATTCCAAGCTTCGGCACCTGCCTCTCTTCAAGCTCCTCCCGGGATTTCTTTATGCTGTAACCAATGGCCCCCACGCTTAAAGCGGCAGCCGCAACCCATGTTTTTGTGTCCAAAAAACCATCAGGTATATGCATTTCTTTCCTCCTTTCTTGTTACCAGCCCCTGGTGTAACTGTCCGAGCAGGGTATACAGACAATTTGTCCGTTCTTTACCCTGCCCTTGGCCTCCATAACATACTCTCCGCATTGATCACAGCGGATGGAATTAAAAATTCTTGCCTTGCCGGGGAACTTGAAATCAATATGTTCCACCTTGCAGAAGTCATTCTCAGGTATGTCCAGTATACTGTCGGTCCGTTGAGCCTGATAACCGTAGAATTCCTTCTTTTCGCTTTCGATGGCGGTGCCGCCGAATACTTTTTTCCTGAGTTCCTGGGCATCCGGGCTCTGTTTATGCAGTATTTCGCCGTTCACGGATATTCTCAGGGCCTTGTTGGAACTGCGGCTGCCAAAGGTATACACATGCTTGCCAAAATCCCTGTACAGCAGATTGCCTTTCCCCAGCGTGCAACCGGTCATCAGCATAACAGCGTCAACACCGCAGGCATCATTCTCCACTATCGCCACCAGTTCCTCATCCTGAGACCGCAGCCCACCCAGTTCCTTCAGCGCGATTTGCGACACCCGGTACCCGATAGCCAGTCCGGGACATGAGTGTCCATGAAACTCAACAGCTTTTTCCCATGGCGTTTTTTCCATGCACATACCAATACCTCCCTAATTAATACTGCCCGGATAAAAAGCATTTTTCCGGTTATTTATAAATTTTTTAAATCTTTCCGTTTCGGGTATACCCAATAAGGTTTCGTGTATAATCATGCTCCGGATTATTTATAACTCTGGCGGAAGGACCTTCCTCAATAATTACCCCATTTATCATAACCGCCATCCTGTCGCTTACCTTTCTGGCCAGCGCTATATCATGAGTGATCAGTATTATGGCCAGTCCCCTTTTTTCCTGTATGCTCATCAGCAGCCTTAATATCTTGGCCTGAACGCTTGCATCCAGGGCCGATGTGGCTTCATCCGCAATAATTATCTTTGGATCCAGCACAAGGGCCCTGGCAATAGCTACTCTTTGCGCCTCTCCACCGCTCAGGTGGTGAGGGTATTTGTTAAGAAAGGTATCGTCACCTGGCAGTTCAACCTCGTCCAGTACCCGCCTGACCAACTCCTTTCTCGCATCCTGGCCTTCATTCCTGTTGACATCCAGAGGCTCTCTTACAGCCTGTAACACATTCATGCGGTGGCTAATGGACTCCATTGGGTTTTGAAAAACCATCTGCACCCTCTGATAAAACTTTGCCGTTTTACCTGAGACCCTCTCACCTTCCAGGAAAATTTCCCCTTTATCCTGGTTTAGAAGGCCCATCACCGTCCTGGCCAGTGTAGTCTTGCCCGACCCGCTTTCTCCCACCAGAGACAGTGTCTCACCCTCATACAGGGTTAGATCCAGATTCTGGACAGCCTTTACTGTATTAAACGATTTGCTGAGGTTTCTGATTTCCAGGACCGGCACAATGCCGCCGCGGTGGCAGGCTATAACTCTCCCGTTCACATTTTCCGGTTTAGGGGTCTCCCGGCAGCATATTTCAATTCTCTGCGTGCAGCGGGGATGAAACGGGCATCCCGTTACCCCGTGATTCATCCGGCCTGGTATCCCCTGTAAATCCTTGGTGGTTGACAGGTCCGGGTATGAACGAATCAGCCCCCTTGTATACGGGTGCCGAGGGTTGGAAAAAACCTCTTCCGTGCGGCCCGACTCTACCAGCCTGCCCCCGTACAGTACGGCAACCTTTTCGGAAAAAATTGCAGCCGAGGAAATATCGTGTGTAATCATCAAGGTTATTCTATCCCCGGCCATATTTTTAAGCATAGCGATAATTTCCGCCTTTGTCCCGGCATCCAGGGAGGCGGTGGGTTCGTCCAGTATCAGTACGCCGGGGTTATTGGCCATAGCCATGGCAATCATAGCGCGCTGCTTCTGTCCGCCGCTAATCTGGTGAGGATATGAATTTGCCGTTTTCTCATCAAGCCCTGTGGAAATGAGCAGATCTAGTGCTTTTTTATAAAGGCTGGCCCCGTCTGCCCGGCTGTGCACCGATATTGCTTCAACCACCTGATCCAGCACAGTGTATAAGGGGTGGAGGGCATCTCCCATATTCTGGAAAACCATGGCCATCTCCCTGCCCCTCAGGCGGCGAAGCTCCTCCTCCTGCAGTCCGGGGATGTTTATGCCGTTAAAAAGAATTTCGCCTGAGCAACTTCCCTCCACCAGGCCCATGATACTGAGTCCTAAAGTGGTTTTGCCGGCGCCCGACTCGCCTATAATGGAAAGCGATTCGCCTTTTTTAAGGGTAAGGTTTATATCGTTCAAAACCGGCAGGCCGTTGTACGATACAGTCAATCCGCTTATTACAAGCATTGCCCGACCTCATTTCTTTTTTTAGCCTGGGATTCATTGTTTTTTCCAGTGCAAAACCTGTGCAGGTAAGTGCTGCTATGGTCATGGAAAGAGCGGCGCCGGCTGGTATAAGCCACCATTTCCAAACCTCAAGGTAAGAAAAGCTTAAGGCCTGCTGCATCATTTTTCCCCAGCTTATTACAGCCGGATCCGAAACCCCCAGAAAGGACAGGCCGGCCTCCATAAAAACAGCTCTGCGAAAATTAAGAACCATAATTGCCGTCAAAACAGGCCCCAGCTCCGGAATAACATGGCGTAAAAGCAGGTACAGCCAGCCGGCCCCGAAAGTGCGGGCGGCGGAAACATGCATCCTCTCTTTTACCGACAAAACCTGGGATCTCACCATCCTTGCCCCGTCAGGCCAGAGAAAGGCTGACAGCAATACTATAAGCATGGTGATGCCGGGCCTGAAATAAGCTGCCGCCAGTATCGCCACAATTACCGGGGGGATTACAATAAGCGCATCCACCAGCCGCATTAGCGCACGATCCCAGAAACCTCCTGCCATTGCAGCCAGCCCGCCCGCCAGAATGGATAAAAGTAATGACAGCAAAGCAGCACCGCTGCCAACCGCCAGTGTGGTGCGGGCGCCGTAAAGAAGCTGTGCCCAGATATCCTGGCCCACATCATTGGTGCCGAGCCAGTATTGGGCCGATGGAGGCTGGAAAATAGCTCCGGTGTACTCGGCCGGCGGATACTGGGACAGTATGGGGGCGCCCGCCGCCATAAACGCCAGCAGCGCCAGCATAGCCAGTCCCGCGCAGCCGAAGCCGTCCCGTTTTACCTCTCCCCAGTAATTAATGTGCATAACAAATCCTCGGGTCAATTTTGCTGTAGATTATATCTACTAGAAAGTTGACTGTCAGCACCGTCAACGTGGCCAGCAGCAGTATGCCCTGCAGCAGCGGGTAGTCACGGGTGAGCAGTGAATTATAAAGGAGCGTCCCCAGGCCCGGGTAGGAGAAGACAATTTCTACGAAAAGAGCGCCGGTTATAAGGTGTGAAAGCTGCAGCCCCGCTGCCGTCACAACGGGCAAAAGTGAGTTTCTCCCGGCATGGCGGTATCTTATCACATGGTTCGCACAGCCCTTTGCCCTGGCCGTAATAATAAAATTCTCCCCTAGTGTCGTTATCATGGTGTTCCTGGTCAGCAAATAAATGGCTGTAATGCGAGACAGGACCAGGGCGGCCAGCGGCAGCGCCAGGTGATGCAGCACGTCCAGGACAATTGCGGCGGTGCCCTGGCCGGAGTATGGTGTCACCGCTCCGGCCAGGGGAACAAGCCCCAGTGAAACGCCAAACACTAAAAGCAGCAATATACCAATAAAAAAGTCAGGCAGACCGCTTAGCCCCATAAATAAACCAAGCAGAAAGCGGTCCGGCGGGAGGCCGCGCCTGTAGCCCGACTCCACCCCCGCCAAAACGCCCAGCCCGGTGGAAATAAAAAGGGCCAGCCCTACAAGAAGTATAGTCCATGGAAAGCAGCCCAGTATCACCTTTGATACCGGTACGTTGTAAAAATAAGAGTGTCCAAAATCGCCCCTCAGCAGTGACGCAATATAAGACTGGAACTGCCTGTCCAGCGACATGTCCAAAGAAAAACGCCGGGTTAATTCAGCCTTCAGCTCAGGGGTCATGACTATCATGGCCTCGCACCCGTATATGGCCTGCAGGGGATCTCCAGGCATAAGGCGCGGCAGTATGAAGTTAAGTGTCAGTATAATAACCAGTGCTATAAGATAATTAAATAAAAATCCCTTTTTCATTTGTAATACCCCACAAAAAGTTAAGGCCCTGCGCAAACAACTTTAACCCCTTTAAGGTTCTGCTGTTTTACCGCTTGTTCATCCATCCGATAACAATACCGGTGATGCTGTCAATCTCTGAGGAATATGGTTTTATATCCAGCAGGGGGCTGCCGTCCAGGGCATCCAGCCCCCTAACCAGCAGTCGGTTGCCGTCCCTTTTGACAAGCTCGGCCACACAAAAGGCAATGGGGTTGGGACGAGTCGGCGCACGGCACGCAAACACACCCCTGACCTCCGGGCCGAACGGGGTAACGGTCTGCAGCTTTTCCCGTTCAGCCAGGTGGCACCAGTAAAGCACTATCAGGTAGCTTGCCCTTTCAATGTCCATCATGCCGTCTGCATATTCCGGAAATATTTCGATGTTCTGTTTCTCTTTTGCCTTGCGTCCCTGAAAAGGGGCATCTCCCCTTGCTTTCCAGGGAGAGTGAATTACTCCTATCTGCTTTAAGTTCATTTAATCTACCCCTTACTTTACAAAGGCCATTTTGTTTATAGGTATGGGCACCCCGCTACCTACACCCTGGGCAGTGTAGTAAAGTGATACCCGCCCGTCGTGGGCCCAATACCAGGTGGGATAGTAAAGGGGCAGCGCGGGTATTTCCCCGGCGTAAATCTCCTGCACCTTACCTACCAGCTCTTTGCGCTTTTCTTGGTCCATGGCGCCAACCTGCTGGCCCAGAGCTTTATTCATTTCTTCGCTGCCCTGGTACCTGGCGCTGTTAAACCCCTTGCCCAAAATCATTCTGTTGAGCATTTCCGGATCCCCGCCCAGACCCCCGTGCCCGCTTAGGGCGATGTCAAACTGCCATTCCCCCACCCTGCTGTCCAGGGTCTTCGACTCCAGGCTGCGCAGGTTTACCTTTATCCCGGCGCTTTCAAGCTGTCCCTTGATCATTTCTCCCTCCCGGTCACCCGGGGCGCCCGGCACACCCAATCCCTGGCCGCTTATCAGCATCTCTATTTCCAGGGGCTGACCGTTTTTCTCAAAATAATTCCCCTTCTTTTCATAGCCCAGTCCCTTCAAAAGCTCCCCGGCCTTCTCGGGGCTGTGCGGGTATTGGCCATCAAGGGCCGGATTGTACCACTGACTGTCGGCAGGAACAAAGCCCGGGCTGCCTGGAATGCCGTGGCCCCTGAGGCAGGTGTCCACCAGCGCCTGGCGATCGATGGCGTATGCCAGGGCCTGGCGGAATTCTTTTTTGTTGAAGGGCTCCTTCTGGTGATTGATCATCAGCTTGGCCAGCCAGTCATGACTTCCCACCAATAGCTTTAGTCCTTCCTTTTCCAATTCACCGCTCAGCTCCGGAGGCACCTGGGCCGCGCTCACCTGTTTCTGCCTGAGGGCCGCCGCCATCACCTCGCTGCCCATCTTTACAAACTTTATTTTGGCTACTTTGGGCTTGCCCTGATAATAAGCATCGTTTGCCTGATACAGGTATGTTCCCTGCTCTTTGTTATAGTCCTCCAGTATATACGGTCCTGTTCCCACCAGCGCCTCTTTCTGCTGGAACTGCTCCGGAGATTTGACATCCTTCCAGATGTGCTCGGGAAGAATGGGCAGCGTCCCGCCTATGTACTCCAGGAAAGGAGCGTAAGACTTGGCCAGGTAGAGCTTAACCTCGTAGTCACCCAGGGCCTCAGTCTTTTTCACCACGCCGGTGTCAACTCCCTGATACGGGTGATCCCTGGTGTAGTCAATGGTGAAGACAACGTCCCGGGCAGTAAATTTCTTGCCGTCGTGCCAGGCAACGTTATCGTTCAGGTTGAAGACATAGGCATTTTCTTCTTTAATATACTCCCAGCTATTAGCCAGCGCCGGAACATATCCCTTATCGTCCTTCCATAGCAGCGTGTCAAAAACAAAGCTCATTCTAATGTAGCCGGGACCCCGGGTATAGTGGGCGTACGGGGAGGGAAAGCCCCAGTCTCCGGTGGGGTCGGCTACAGTATATATGTCTTCCTTACCCGCTCCTGCTTTTCCGCCCGAACCTCCGCATCCACTCAAAACCATTAAGGCACACATCAGCAGAATAATGAACGTCAGTGGATTTAGGCATTTCTTTTTCTCAATCACTGGCTACACTCCTTATTAATACATCGTGCTATTAATAAAACTAATACAATAAATGCAGACCGGATAACCCACCTCCCCCTAAAAACAAAAAGCCGCAAAAACCCATATCCCTTGAGGGAATACAAGCCTTCGTGGCTTTATTTAAGAAGTTGTTTTTGATCAGTATAACCGTAGCCTTCGTGGACTGCAATTAAATATAATTATACATTTATAAACATACGTTTACAATAATTAATTGCAAACAACTTCTATTCTCTTTCAAAAATTTTCCCTATTTAATATTGACTTTAAAGGTTACCCTGCTACAATAATGTTAATATATTAACATTATTACTGCCCGCTTGAATACTGTTAAAGGAGTTTTGCCTGATGTCACGGATTAATAATCCCCTTGATTTGTACAAGTTCCTCCCCAGATCAAACTGCCGGCAGTGCGGTGTTCCCTCGTGCATAGCCTTTGCGGCGGCTGTAATCAAGGGAAATAAACGCCTGGGCCACTGCCCTCATCTGGACGAAGACATAGTCAGCCGGCTCGGGGAAAATATCGAGATAAAGGGAATCAGTATCGAACAGCAGCAGGCTATTATGCTGGAAGAGCTGAAGAGAGAAATCGCCTTTACCGATTTTTCCTCAGCGGCCAAAAGGCTGGGGGCCGCGCTGTCCGGCGGCAGGCTGGCGGTAAAGTGCCTGGGCAAGCCCTTTTATATTGACACCGGGGCAAATGTCACCTCCGAGTGTCATATAAACATGTGGATAATGCTGCCGCTCTTAAATTATGTGGTGCACTGCGCCGGAAAAGATCTTTTGGGAGAGTGGATTCCCTTCAGGGAGTTAAGAAAGGGCAGATTTTATTTTCTTTACGACCAGAGGTGTGAAAAGTCCCTGAAACAATTGGCCGATAACCATAGAGAGCTTTTTGAGGACATACTGTACCTCATGGGGGGCCGGCCGGCCGAGACAAGCTTTGACGCCGACCTGGCCGTGGTGCTTTACCCCCTGCCTAAGGTGCCTGTGCTCATCTGCTATTCCAGGCCCGAAGAGGAACTCGACTCCAGGATCAGCATTTTATTCGACAGGTCAGCCGAGTACAATATAAGCATTGAGGCGCTTTATTTTCTGGTGGCCGGCATGGCCACCATGTTTGATAAGATTACTGCCAGGCATGGCTGATAATCACCTTGTGATTATTTAAATGTTTAAAGTGATCCCCTCCCAGTCGTCGGGGTCGCTTTTTTCATAGTGGTCCGCCACTATCTTTCCTGCCTTGCGGCAAAAATAGTAATTAACCAGGCCGGAAATTATCGCTCCGATAAACGGGATGGCTTTTAATACCGATCTCTGGCTGACCCTTATGCCCATGGCAATCAGCAGGTCCTGGGCTACCTTTACGAAAGCCTGCCGCCCCATCTGGCTTACTGCCAGCTTGGAAGCATTTTTGCCTACAGCGTCTGACCCGATGGAAAACATGAATACCCATACAATCTCCCTGGCGGAGCCCTGCCGGCGCAAGTCCCTGTCATAGACCAGGGCCATCTCCGTTACCATTTCCGACATAAAATACAACATCGCCACAATGTCAAAGGCTGTTCCCCCCAGCAGGGCCAGGAGCGTGCCGATACCGGGCACCGTGCCGGGCAGCGCCGTCAAAGCGCCGCTTCCCGCGCACAGGGCAGCCTTCCTGGCGATAATCACATCGCACAGCTGTCTCCTGCTCATTTCCGGGCGGGACTTCTTGATGCGGGCCACCCTTTTCTTGGCTTCTTCCCGATTTATCAGATCAAGGGGATTGAACCTCCAGAACACCCTGCACCACTCCCTTTTATGCTCTTATATATTCACCCGCCGCAGCAGTTTTCCCTCTTAATTAAAAGGTTTCGCAGTATATACCCAACAATGAAATTCAATTGGCCTCCTTGATCTAAGAGCGTCTTTATGTTATTATTATTTGCGCCAATATATGACCACGGGCGTGTAGCTCAGCGGGAGAGCACTGCGTTCGCAACGCAGGGGCCGGGGGTTCGAATCCCCTCTCGTCCACCAGCAAAAGCCTCGCCCTATTCGGCGAGGCTTATTTATCTCTTATACTGAAATTCTATGCGGTCGGAATACAGGAGTCAGAATCCAGAATTCAGAAGGTT
>JAMCVT010000175.1 GCA_023475565.1 Actinomycetota bacterium | reverse complement strand
TTCTGTTGGCGCAGTAGCACATACAAACAGGGGCGTCTTTCCTTTCCAACAGATATGGTCATTATATACAGCAATATCCGGTCAGGCAATTCCGTCAGCTTTTGGGCTTTTTAGCTCAGCTGCAACAACATCTCAAAAAACAAATCCCTGAATGGCTCATCAAGAGTAGCGCACACAAGTTTACTCCATTTTCTCTTTCAATAGTATCACTTTCGACACACCAGATGGCTCAAAGGTTTGGCACTCCACTGACAAGTACCTCGGACCATCTGGCGCTGCAATCATAAGTTCGACAACTATGAGCGCTGCACCACGCCGCATCTGACGGAGGAGGAAATTCAGGACCTGTTCATCTCAGCAGTCAATCAGCTTTTTAAGGAAAAGGAAAAGGACAAGGTCATAGCCGACTTTTCTCTGATAAAGGATACCGTCCTCGACACCACCGCCCTACAGGCAGAGCAGACCGAACTGCAGAATGAAATGCTGGTAGTTGCCGAGCTCATGTAGCAGTGCATCTATGAGAACGCGCATGTCGCCTTGGATCAAGATGAATACCAGAAACGCTATAATGGCCTGACCGCCCGGTTTGACAAGGCCAAAGTCCGGCTGGATACGATAAGTTCGGAGATAAGCGATAAGCAATCCCGGCAGGCACGGATTGAAGCCTTCCTTGCTGACATACAGAAACAGGATGGGCTGATGGAGAAATTCGACCCGGCGCTCTGGTACAGCTTGCTGGATTTCGTGACGGTCTACAGCAGGGACGACATACGGTTCACCTTTAAGGACGGGACCGAAGTAAAAGAATAAGAACACAAATAGGCTCCTTCACCTCTGGTATGATTTCCGGTGATGAGGGAGCCTGTTTTGGTAATATGAAGCCTGTACTTTCTCCGACCTCGGCCTCGCGAAAAAAACATCTCCTATTATAGAGGAGGTGGTCTCATGGAAACGAGATTCGAGTTCAGCATCAAAATACTGAGTATTAAGGCTGACGATAAGTTCTTGTATCTAAGTCTGCTCGAAGACAAATGCATGATGAAGATTGCGTTTGCGGATATCAAGAAATCAGCCGAATACCTGCTTAGCCGGATTCAGGATACGAAGTGAATCGGCTAAGACGCACGAACGCCTCACTGATGATTTAAATGCCAGCGGTGAGGCGTTCGTGCGTTAGAAACTAAGGACATCTTCTCGTTTTAAGCGCATAAATTCATCAGCAAAAGCCTCTGATGTTGCACGGTTATGGTCTATGCTAATGTGTTCCTTGTTATAGCTTGCTGCTTTTGTCCAATTAAAGGTTCCATGAACGGCTGTCTGCAAATCTATGACGCAAAATTTCTCATGCATAATATTTTTGTAGTATGACTCGATTGTCATCCAATGAGTAGGAAATTCTCCGGCAATGTCAAATCCGGCATTTCTATTTTTCTCATTCTCATCAAGGATGATTTCAATAGTCACTCCTTGTCGTTTTTTCTTTTGTAGTTCGCTAAATAAAACTGGGTCGGTGAACCAAGCCATTACTATCCAAATTACATACTTGGCATTTCTTATTTCTTCGATAATTTGGTTTCGGATGTTTTCAAATACAATTTCTTGACTTATTTCTTCAGCTTCAATAACGGCACCTGGCTTAATTTCTAATCCCCAAAACTCATAATCATCATTTGCCGGGTAAATTTCATCACATATTTTGTACAAATATTCCTTGTGCTTTTTGAGTTCAATCAACCTCTCAGGCGCAATACATATTTGAATATACTCTTTGCTGTGATTCCAAAGATGCCGAGTAAATTCACCAGTTTTTTCAAACCTGATTACTGTCAATTTAAGCAGAGCAATAAGTTTATCTTTATCAGCATAGTCTTCAACACGAATCGTATCTATCAACAACTTTAAGAAGTCTTTTTCATCCATTTAACACCCTCCAAAAACGCCTCCAATAGGTAATTATATTGCAACAGGTGGCTTGACTTTTGTCGACACCCTTTCATAAACATCAATATTGACAGCAGCGTCTATTTCAAAAGAAACCATTAACGCATAGGGGACTGAACCGTCAAACTTATCGTCTTTCACGTTAGAACAATTCACTTTAAGCTGCATTGCGTCATCCATACCCCAAACAATAATTTCATCATTTTCAAAAATCTCATGTTGCAAGCCACCTCTTATTGTTGCTCTGGCGTCAACATTAATTCTGTTGCCGAGAAGACGAGCCATAGCTCCGTCGCCCTCTATCGTAAACCATAACATAGAGGAGCGATAATACTGACGGGACGGTGTAATTGGGCAAAAACCTGCCAGAGTGGCAGTAATACGCCGCAATATCCTTTCACGGCTGAACTCCTCGAAAGGAAGGGGCAATTTAAAAAGGTGTGCTTCTCCGTTTTTCAGTTCACCGAAGCCAATCAGAGTGATGCGATTTTTTGCACATTCAATTGCCTTGTTGATGTTGGGCTTGCCATATCCAAAGAACCTGTACATATAATCTTTGGGTCTATCAGGGAAATTGAGTGCAGAATTGAACAAAGGATAAAGGTCACCCCACTCTGCCCCATGAACCAACATAGCTTTGATAAGTAAGGAAATTGAATCGTAGGGGATGGTTTCTCCTACATCAGCAAAAACATCCGATAGTGTATCAAAGCAGCGGGATGATTCATGAGAAGTCAGTGCCGCAGCATTGCTTGTCCCAAATGAATGTATAATTTTTTGAGCTCCGCTCGCCAAATCAAACGGAGCGGCAGAAACAGAGCCAGGCGCTCTCGTCAGAGAATCTCGCCAGCGTAATTCAGTTCCGCTCATGATGCTCTGTAACATGGTGTTTCTGCCGCCATCAAAAATAATATCTGGCTTGATAGAATTGTTTAAACCTTTACCAAGTGCGCTAATCGGGCTTACCATGTTGTCCGAACAAGGCAGTACTTGCCTCACATCGGTGGTAAAGGTTGACTCATCAGAAAAAGACGCTCCTATAGTAAGAGCATTAATGCTCTCTGCAGGCGAAAGGAGTCGTTGCATACGCACATTATTATTCAAGTGTCGAATGATAATACTGGTTCGTTCTTCTATACTGAGAGCGGAAAAATCAGCGAAAGACATTGCAACGTCTATATTATTGGGATGGTTTTTATTCGGATAGTTTCCAGCACTCACAATAAAAAGAACACGATATGTATAGCTTAACCAGTCGAGTAGGCGTGCCAACGGACTCATCAACCTGTCAAATATCTGTCCCGGAAAGCCAATAGAAAGGTTAATAACTCTGATGCTGGGAGCAACGCGGCCAGCGTCAGGTTCAAAAAGCCGCCGGACAGCCTCGTGGATTTTGTCAACTATTAAAATATCATCCGGAATCATTTCCACTTCTGTTTCGCTGAGGGTGCTTCGAGACTTCATTATTGGTCTCACATATATTTTGTGCGTGATCTGATGTCGGATATTGTTAAGGTCGCCATGCGCAATTAATGAGGCCATAGATGTTCCATGCATTCTGGCTGATACTGTGTATTGAGAGGCATAGTTATCAGGGTCATCGACATTCAGGAATCCATTTAAGTAGGGATGATTTTCCTGCGGCAATCCGTCAAATAAAGCAATAATCGGCTCATCTTCAATGGCAGAAGGCATATTTACCTGTATCGTGCTGTCCGAAATGTTGTCAGGTGAAATAACGACGCTCTGGCCGACAGCTTGGAAAAACATTATCTGTTCTGCAGAAGCAAGTGCCACGTCTTTTTTGTCAATGATGGATTGGACTGTCTGCCTCGGCAGGGATGCCAAAATAGCGTGATAATTTATTGCGTCAATAACAGTTTGTCCCAACACTTTACCGCCGGCGGTTTGAATCAATGCTTTAACATCATCTTCTCGCCGCTGCTGAGTCTCCTTAGACTTTCTATAGAAAAGTTCAATCTCGCATTTTACTTCGCTGAGTGCGGGGTCTAATTTCAGATCATCTTTCCATGCCTCTAAAACACCGGTTTCCTCAAGCCGTTCTTCATAGCCCCAAAAATGTATGTCAACAAGTTTCTTGAAAACGTCCCCAAGCCCAGTCTTACCTCTGGGGAATTTCATATCAGGATTTTTGATAAACTGTTTCCAAATGGAAAGTATCTCTTCGAGTGCACGTGTATTTGCGAGGACACAATATACTTTGCTTGAAAAGCTTTTTTTGTCCTCATCTCTGGTAGTTTTATCGTCTTTCAGAACATAGAAGTCATCAGTTGCATCCGTAATCCCGGAAGTATCGAATATCCATTCGACATCACCCCCAAGATTTTTTACAGCTGTATAAAATGACTTTAAATCTTCAGACACCACAAAAACGAGCGTTTTTTCAGGCTCAATTCCTGTCGGTGACTGCTGTAACAACAACTTGTTTTCATCAATCACTTTCTGAAGCTCATTCAATTTTGGCTCAAGCCGAGTAACCTGTTTTGAATGCGTAGGGAAAAAGACCGAGGGAGCTCTACCGTTTCGGTCGCTTTTATTGGCTGGATTGGGTTTCCCAAACAAAATAATCGGTCTTTCCGGTCTCTCTGGCATTATTCAACACCCTCTTCCTGACTTATCTCTGTATTGGTATTGCCTTGTACGCCTGCGAGATAAAGATTTAACTCGTTTTGAGTAATATCTTTTGCTTTACCATTTGGTATTTTTAAAACATACTTTCTATAAACCGATAACGCAAATTCTTCTGCTTCGGCATAGCTTTTGCCTAAGAACTTTTTTGCTAATGTTGAAGGTTCAAATCCAAAGTCAAAACCTATTCTACTTTCAAACTGTTTGAACCATATCTCTAAATCTCGACGAGAAGGTTTTGGCAGCGATAGACGCAATTGAAAACGCCGCCATGCTGCTCTATCTAAAAGAGCATCGTGGTTTGTAGCCGCTATTACAATAACATAGCTTGGTAAGGCATCAATCTGTAGGAGCAAAGAACTTACTACTCTTTTTATTTCTCCAGTTTCGTGAGTGTCTCCGCGTTCTTTTCCAAGCGTCTCAAATTCATCAA
This sequence comes from Actinomycetota bacterium, assembly GCA_023475565.1. Taxonomy (GTDB): domain Bacteria; phylum Bacillota; class Desulfotomaculia; order Desulfotomaculales; family Desulfocucumaceae; genus BRHc4a. The sequence continues at coordinate 16,634 of JAMCVT010000175.1, read as the reverse complement.
AAAACAAGACGCACTGCCTTGTTTTCACGTAATCAAAAAGTTTTCCAAGGCGCGTAGCTGTCTCGCCAAGATATGCACCGACAATGCTTTCGTATTTAACGGTCAATAACGGCAGCATCAACGCTTCAGCAACAGCTTCAGCTAAGGAAGTCTTACCATTACCAGGTAGACCTACAAGGAGTATTTTATTTCGAGGCTCTAAGCCATGTGAGCGTAACAAATCAGCCCGAGACTGTTCTTCGATGAGGTCACGACAACTTTCAACTACAGGTTTAGGTAACAATAACTGTTCAAGCTTCCTTGTAGGGATCTTTTCTATGAACAAGCTCTGTTCCCCATTACCATTACGAACCGTAGGTTGTAAGGCATCCCTCATCAAGGGTCTGTTTTGAATCCGAAGTAACTCCTCAACCCTGTTCGCCAACACCCCGTGTTGTTTTGCACGTTCTTCTGCGCAAATAGCTTCTGCCACCTTGCGAAAATTCGGGTTGTCATTGACCAAGCCATATTTTATTAAATCATAGAGCAAATCCGCTCTTGCCATATTCAACACCTTCCCCTGGTTAGGTTATTATTAGTTTTTTGCGTCGTTTTTCAATAACTGAGACACATTAATAAAATTGCTTTCACAAAAATCAAAAAAGCTCTTTTGGGCAAGGTTACTTGGCACGACATGTCCGTTCTCCCAGCGGTTAATTGTTGTATAGCTTACATTTAAGGCTTGAGCCAATTGCTGCTGGCTTAATTTAAGCTCGAGCCTGACCTTTTTGACAACAGATGAAAAGACCATTTTGACGCCTCCTGTAACTCTGCTGGTAATATAGCATTTGCTATATCTGATTATATCATATGCTACATCGGAAGGGAATAGTATTTAGAATAAATCGGCACCTTTGGAGGCATTGCGGGTTTTACGCCGAAGTCTGGGTCATAATTCAGTAGCTATCTCAGAAACCTTGTGGTAGTGTCGTTGCTGAAAGGGGATGACCTATATGAAAAAGCAAATAATCGCCGGAATAACCATTATCGCATCTGTCTCGCTGTGTGCCGCTGTGTGGCCTCGAAGTACTAGGGACGAGGTAATACCCGTCACACAGGGAAAACCCGCTGTGAGCGCTGACATTGCAGCAACACAGGAAGAACCGCCTCGTATCATTTTCTCAGCCGATACGCAGTCACCTAAAACGGCGGAAACCAAAGAATCAACAACAGAGAAAGAACAAGTGTCATCACCGCCTGATGAAGCCGGGACAACAGGTACACCAGAAGCAACGCCAACGCCCTCACCGACGCCCTCACCGGCAGCGTCATCCACACCGCCATCATCTGACCCCAAGCCGGGGACAATAGCTGTTATCGACGGCAATCGGTGCATGTGGATTCCCGGCTTTGGCTGGGTCAAGGATGAGGGAGGCGGTGCACAAGGTACGATGGTCGGCAGTCCCGGTGATGAACTCACAGGCAACAAGGTTGGACAAATGGGCGGTGGAACTATCGTAGACGGCAAAGGCGATATTAATAAGCAAGTAGGCATAATGGGTGCGGATAATACGCAGCCATCCGAAAAACATAATCCCGCGCCTGGGTCAAAAGCCGTCATCGATGGTAAGCCAAGCATATGGATTCCCGGTTTCGGATGGATAGAGGACAACGGTGGAGGAAACGTCGGCATCGTAGCTGAAGATATGTACGAAAATGGCAACAAGATCGGAATCATGGATTAACTCAGAAAAGAAAAAATACAGCGACCTGCCGGAGTGTTCCGCAGGCCGCTGTATTCATATTTATCACCCTTTATACTATTTTTAATTAATGGTAAAATGCCTCATCCAACAACAACTGAAATACTTGCATAGACGTTTCTCTGTCCCGGTAGGTTAGCGAATACAGTAATTGGTTGGACATACCCTGAAGAAAGATGTCCATTGCCTTAACAATCAGGAACCGCTGGCAAAACAGCAGATTTAAATGCTCCATTTCCTTTTCTCCGCCGAGAGCTTCACAGATTTTGTTGTAGAGGTTATTCAAGTCTACGATATCAAGGAACTCTCTGATGTCGGCCACAAGATCTGCATAATACTGTTCGTATACAGTCTCCAGATAACTACACGAAAGCATTACATCATATAAAGACAGCTTGGTAAAACTTTCTTGATACTTTAAGGGATGAGCATCAATATATTCCTTGACCTGTTCATAAAACGGATGATCATTGCTTTTTGTATCACCTCTGAGTATTTCTGAGCACAGGCTGTTCAAGGTACTTTCAGTCTCAAAGCCCTCGGAGGCAGCTTCATATGCCAATATCCCGTTTGTTGCCTCGAATAAGTACGAGAGGTATTTGTCCAGCAGATATCTCTGCTTTCCAAGTCTTATACGTATTTCGGTTGCCTGTCGAAGAAATTCTTTAAATGATCGCTTTAAGTTATCCACGGATACACTGCCAAGAATACCGGATTCGTTTTCAAAAATGTTCATGTTCTCCCGACCTTTCAAATTTAGTCGGAAGGTTCCCAAGGGCATGGTATGCCCTTACAAAAAATCTCCGGACAGCATTCTGAACTGTTCGTTGGTCACCTTACCAAGAATCGTTATCCACTACCGCGACATCGGCGTCGTCGGCGCTTTCGCAGAAGAAGCCGAGAAAATAGCCGAACAACGGCAAAGGCAGACAGCTTGATCTGCTGTCTGCCTCACCCAATACCCACGGTTCATAAAATGTCCCTATGGATATGCGCCTAAGGCTGCCTTTTTCTTTTTTGATTAATGGCAATATATTATATTTTAAGATAATTAAAAAAAATAGCTGTATCCTTCTGATACAGCGGAGAAAGGGAGAGGAGATTAGGTTGTTGTTAGCCTGTTGATGTTATTATAGCTAGTGTTTATAGTTTAGGGAAGCAATAATCGGCAAGTGGTTGTAATTATTGTGTCAACGGAAGTTTTAACAGTGTTTTGGTCATAAAAGGAAAAAAATAACCCTTTCTACTGCCGCCTGACGGTTGCGGGAGAGGTTAAAACCGTTGAGACAGGTGTAAAAGCCGTTTAGGATACAGGTGAAACCATTGAGCTTAAATTTTATACGAAAATCTAATATGATAAATTTAATGAATATTTAAAAATAACCGTATAAAAAATACCCGGCAGAGGATAACTGCACAGTCCCGGCGAAAATTTAAATAAAACTATTGACAGTGAGGCGATAATACTTGACGGACGGAATAAATGAACTTCTTGAAGGTCTGCAAAAAGGTAATATCAGATCCTTGGCCAGGCTGATTTCAAAAATAGAAAATGATGACCCGCAAAAGGATGAGATACTTAAAAAAATATATAAATCAACGGGAAAGGCCAGGGTTATAGGGGTAACGGGATCACCCGGGGCGGGGAAGAGCTCACTGGTGGACAGTATTACAGCGCACTTAAGGAAAAAGGGCGATACCGTGGGAATAATAGCTGTGGACCCCACCAGCCCCTTTTCCGGCGGGGCTCTTTTGGGTGACCGTATAAGAATGCAGCAGCACGCCGTGGACAGGGGAGTATACATCAGGAGCATGGGGACCAGGGGAAGCCTGGGCGGGCTGGCCAGATCAACCAAGGAGGCCGTTAAGCTGGTGGATGCCTTTGGCTATGACTGGGTAATAATTGAAACAGTCGGTGTAGGGCAGGCCGAGCTTGATGTGATGCATGTGGCGGATACCACGCTGGTAGTGATGACCCCGGGGGCCGGGGACTCTATACAGACAATTAAAGCTGGAATAATGGAAATAGCCGATATTTTCGTGGTGAATAAATGTGACCTTCCGGGTGCGGACAGGGTGGTTGCAGAGATAGGTCAGATGCTTGACCTGCAAAGGGAGCACACGGAATGGCGTCCTCCGGTGGTAAAGGTATCCACCCTGGATGATCGCGGCCTGAACGTCCTGATGGAATCTGTGTCAGCGCACTGGGATTACCTTTTGGTAAACGGCAGGCTGGAAGAGAACAGGGGAGCAAAGGTCCGGAAAGAAACCCTTGAGATAGTGGACTACAGGTGGCGCGGCATGGTTGACCGGCATCTTCAATTTGATGACCGGGCCAGCGGAATAATAAATATGGCCGCCTCCGGAAAAAAAGACCCGTATACGGCGGCCGGTGAGATACTAAGCCAGGTGCTGGTAAATTCAGGTCAGGCCGGAGATAGCTCTGCCGGGAAGGGCGGGGAGATAATGGCCATACTGGAATCGGCTCTGCAGGAACTTAACGGCGCGGAGGGCAAGGGCGGCCTGTCGGAATACAAGTCATACCTGCACGGGCAGGCATACGGGCTGGCTATCGCCCTGAAGATATTATTCCCGGGCCCGGGCAATTACGGGGAAAAGGCGGCTATGGCCGTCCGTCCGGTGATTACCGAGCACTCGTGCCGCTGCGGGGACCAAAACTGACAGAGGTGGTTAACCCGGTATGTTAAGCCTTAGAAAATCTTCGGCCTGCGCCAAGCCGGGGGTTTTTTTATTAATTAACGGGCAGCAGGACACCTTTTTGAAATATCCTGCAGTTCCCGAGGGAAATTCTATTTTGCATAAGACTACTGCCAGTGTGCTGCTGCTGCTCTCAAAAAGCTTGTTTTCCGAAAGAATGCTTTTATAGTGCGCAAGCGGTTGGTCTGAAAGGGCCATATCAATATAAAGCAGCTGCTGTCTTTTTTTGCAGCCGGCTGTGGGTGGGGCGGCCGACCATATTTCCTCCGGGGAGTGATAAGGAGTGGTCCGGCCGGGCCCGGGAGAAAGACAGGTGTACAGGTGCCTTTTATCGTAAAAGTAATTTAAGCCCGGGCCGGGAAAGATAATATTTTTTTGCGAGATAAACAGCCTTGAGGCTATGGAAAGTAAAAAAATGGTTTTTTCAAAGGTTTGGTCGTCCATAAGACCGGATGCGGCCCCCTCGATGCCCGGAAGTCCGGAGAGGGACCGCAGGTCCTCCCATATCGACCCCAAAAGGGCACCGTACCGGCCAGGCCTGTAGACTCCGCTAAGACCTCCGAAAGCCAGTTCCTCCCTGACCCTGTGCCACGCCAAAAATAATTTGGCGGCTCCTTCACCGCTGTACTCTCTGCCTATTCCCGCACCGGAAGGGTCGGAGTCTTTAATCCTTTCAATTCCTTTTTTAAAAAAGTTCTTGCCAAATAAATTTTCAAGAAAATCACAGGCCTTTTCAACATCTTCATAACCGTAAATTTGCCCGCTATATGCAATCACAGCACCCATCAGCCCCTTTTGGGTAATATCTCTTAATAATCTGTTTTAGACAACAATTATATTCGTCCTGTAACAATTAATGGTACCATTTCATATTTTAAATTAGAACGTGTAACTCGTTCAAAAAAAAAATTTTTTTTGAAAGGAGGCAGTTCACGTGAGTGACGCCCTGTCTGTATTCAAAGATGCTTTCCTTCCTGGGAAAATTAACTTTTTGATTTGTTTTATCCTTTTCCTGGTGGCCATTGCTTTATTGCTGTGCGGCCTGATTTCCCCGTGCCTGGCAGGTGCTATAATCTTCATCGGGCTGGCACTCTGCTGCTGCTCCGCCTGCTAATAAGATTCTTTTCTGCTAAAAGGGCTACACCTTTAGTGTAGCCCTTTAATCACCAAGGTGCCCGCGGTGAAAACCCTTATAAGGAAGTGGACAGTATGAAGTTTGAAACGGACGGGCAGGTTGGAGATGTACTGGAGGGGCTGATAAAGAAGATTGAGAGGCTTAACAGGGAAAAGATTGAAGAGTACGAAAGATCCCGCCGGGCCTTAAGCTCTTTGGATAAGCTGACCGAAGCCATGTCGCGCCTGGAACAGCATAAAAGACGTGAAAAGCTTATGGCCAGGAAGATAACCCAGGTATATGGCTACCTTGAAAGGGGCACGGAAGTCGAGGGGAAAATAAAGACCAAGAGTGTTTCCGAAACCGTATCAGGAATGCTGAATGTGGCCAAGGCCACAGGGCAGGTCATAGAAATTGTGGCCAACAGCCTTCAGGTGATGATGGAAACAGTGACCGGTGTCATAAAAAACCAGTCTTCCGGAACCCGGGGTCATCTCCATAACGAGTCCAAAGGACTGGACCTTTTGTCCCTGTTAAAGCCAGTTAATGCCATTGTAAGCTCTCTGATATCCAAGCAGCAGTCCCCCGACCCGGCTGATGCCACCAGACCGCCCGAGACAAAAGCGGAGGACGCGGCCGAACAGGCGGCCCAAAAGGAACAAAACGCGGGGATCACTGTAGTAAAGGCCGTCCCGGCTGCAAACAAAAAAGAGGAAGAGAAAACCTGAAAAAAAAGGGCCGCAATAAAAATTGCAGCCCTTTTTATTAGCTCTTTTGAGGGAGTATTTTGAGCAGGTTATCCATCATTTCCTTCAGGCTGTCAAGCTGATCAGGGGGAAGGGTATCCTTCAACATTGCGAAAACAGAGTTCATCATCAGTGAAAGAGTTGCCGGGTCGTACATGGTAAGCATATTTTCAATCATCTTTGGGTCAAGATTCTGGGCCATGCTTTTTAATGGTTCCGGAAGGGAGTCCAGGTCAATTGGCAGTTTGTTCAAATCCCACGCCTCCTGTTTTTATTCTACTCTATGATGGCAGCGTTCATTTTGCGACTTGTTGTCATATAACGGTCTATTCAGCTGGAGAAATAAATAAGAATAAATAACTACAGGAGTCGGAGGTGGTAAAATGGATCAGCCGGGTGACAACCTTATCGTTTCTGTAGAAAGACTGGTGGGTAAATTGGAAAAAATGCATGAAAGACAGCTGACTGAAAATGACAAAATGGAAAAAATGATGACCTCACTGGACAGCCTGTCCAGGGTCATGGCGCGGGTGGAATCTGAAAAGAAATACGAGGATGAATTCAACAGGAAAATAGGATCCTTAAATGAGAGTCTGCAGCGTGTGATGAGCACCCAGATTGAGCTGTCAAAAACACGGGAGGAAGAAAGAACGCTGGATAAGGTTATCCAGGGAGCCAGAATATTCGGACAGGTTCTTTCAGCAGTGGCCGCCGGTATACAGTTTTCCGTTGAGAATGTGGGATTGGTGCTGAGAAAGGATGATGAAGGCAGGAAAAGCCTGAAAGCGGGGACGGAGCAGTCCCAGGCGGATTTGTCCATGATATTGCAGCCTCTGAATAATCTGGTTAAAAATTTTGTTGATGAAAAGAAAAAGCAGCAGGAATCCACTGCAGCCGGTCAGGCTGATAAAAACGATGCACCTGTGGATGTGGGGCAGTAATTCCATAGAGGAAAAACATCGGGGTGAAAAGAATATATTCCGGTGGACAAAAGGCATGCGGGAGTGAATTTTTATTGGAGCGGTACGTTGCGCTGGATCTGGAGACCACCGGACTTAACCCGGAGTGGGATGCGATAATAGAAATAGGCGTTATAAAGGTGGAGAACGGGCAGGTTGTAGACAGCCTGCACTCGCTGGTCAGGCCGGAAAAAAAGATACCCCTTAGAATAAAAAAGCTGACCGGCATAGATGAGGAAATGCTTGCGGGCGCTCCCCGGTTTGCACAACTGGAGGAGGCGGTGCTTTCTTTTATAGAAGGGGAGAACATACTGGGTCACTGTATAGGATTTGATATGGGGTTTATGGAAAGCTCGCTGGGAAAGGTGCTGCCCAACAGGAGATATGACACTCTGGAATTGGCCAGAACGCTGATCCCCTCCGCATCCAGCCACAGTCTGCCTGATCTCTGCTCCCGGCTGGGCTTTGATACTTCCTTCCACCGGGCTATGGAGGATGCCAGGGCAGTCATTTTTCTGTATGAGCATCTGGCCGAATCCTTGCGCCGGCTGGATGGAAATGTGCTGACATACCTTTCAGCTCTTTTTGAAAAGGCAGGGTCACAGTGGGGCGGGGTTGTTTCGGGTTTCGGCGGTATAGGTGGGGGCCTTCAATTATTTGATCAGTATTTTACTCCCGGCAGTGAGGAAGGCCGGGAATTCTACAGAAGGAGCGCAGTCCGGGGATACGTGGACCCGGAAGAGGTAAGGGGCATTTTGTCTGGGGACGGCGTTTTAGCGAAAGGAATGCCGTCTTATGAGAGCAGGCACGGGCAGGTGGAAATGGCTGTTGAGGTGGCCAGGACTTTTAATGAGGACAGGTTCCTCCTGGCTGAGGCCGGGACAGGGACCGGGAAATCCCTTGCCTACCTGGTTCCGGCACTGATTTGGGCGGCCGGAGGGGGCCCCCGGGTGGTTATTGCCACAAAAACCATAAACCTCCAGGACCAATTATGGTACAGGGATATACCGATGGTCAAGGAGTGCCTTGGCATAGATGTTAAAACGGCGCTGGCCAAGGGCCGTTCAAATTACCTTTGTCTGAGGAAGTGGGCGGCCTCCCTGGCCGAGGGAAGGTGGACGGGCCCGGAGGCCCTTTTCTACGCCCGTATACTGGTATGGGCTAATGAGACCTTAAGTGGGGATAAAATAGAGATAAATTTAAGCTTCCAGGAAGAGGAAATGTGGATTAATATATGCGCCGACAGTGACAGCTGCATGGGTTCCGGCTGCCGGTATTATCCCGGCCGGTGCTTTGTGGCCAGGGCCAAAAGGGAAGCCGAGGCCTCCGGGGTTATAGTTACCAATCATGCGCTTCTTTTCTCCGATATAAAGACCGGCAACATGGTTCTGCCGGCCTTCGGGCCCCTGGTGATAGACGAGGCGCACCATCTGGAAGACGCGGCTACCGAACAGCTGGGCAAACACGTATCCAGGGGGGACATGAGGCGCTGGCTTAACAGCTCGGGAAGGCTGGTGGCAAAGAGCTGGGAGACCGCTCCCCCATCGGACCAGGATATATGGATGAACTGCCTGGTCTCGCTCCGGGAAGAAATAAGCCGCCTGCGCACCACAGCGGAGGAATTTTTTGCTGCCGCCGGGAGTTTTGTGCTGCGTGAAAGAAGCTCAGCCGGGGGTGAACACCACAGCCACAGGATAAAAAGCGGGGAAATAAGTGGAGACGGCTATGGTCTGCCCTGGGGAGAGCTGAGCAACCTTATATTCAGGACAAGGACTGTGCTGGAGGGTCTGAGAAAGATTACCGGCCTGCTGAGCGGGTGGGCCGTGGAGAATGAATCGTGGTCTGAGAAAGCAAAGGATTATATACAGGCGGTTAGTTCGGGGGAGGAGATGCTGGACTGCCTGGAATTTGTTTACGGGTACAGCGACCAGTCATTTGTTTACTGGATATCGGTGTCGGGCCAGGGAGAATGGCGCCACGTTTCTTTAAATGCCTCTCCTGTAAGGGTGGGTGAGCTTCTTTACGACAGGCTTTATTCCTGTGCCGGGCCGGTGGTTATGACCTCGGCCACCCTTACCACCAACGGCAGCTTTGACTATTTCGCTGAAAGGGTGGGCATAGACCGGGTGGCTGCTGTAAAGGTGGCTAAACCCGGTCTATGCCCACCCTTTGAATATGAAAGGCAGGCCCTTCTGTGCCTTGTTAACAGCCTGCCCCTGCAGGGGCAGGAGGCCGGCCGGAAATACCTTTTGGAAACCGGAGCCGCTCTGGAAGAGCTGGTTATGGAACTGGGAGGTAAGACACTGGTTCTTTTCACTTCCCACAGGGTGCTTAGGGAGGTATACGGGACTATAAAGCCTTCCCTGGAAGAAAAAGGCATCAGTGTTCTGGGCCATAATATTGACGGCAACAGGTCCCGGCTGGTGGAGGAGTTTGTAAGGCTGGAGAATTCTGTCTTAATGGGTACTGCCAGCTTCTGGGAGGGCATCGACATTCCGGGAGAAAGCCTCTCCAGTGTAATAATGGTCAAGCTGCCCTTTCCTTCTCCAGCGGCCCCGGTAATTGAGGCCAGGATGGAAGACCTGGAAACATCCGGAAGAAGTTCGTTTAACGATTATTACCTGCCCATGGCGGTAATAAGGTTCAAACAGGGATTTGGAAGGCTCATAAGGACTGAACAGGACCGGGGAGTGGTAGTGGTCCTGGACAGGAGAGTGGCCGAAAAGGGCTACGGAAGGCATTTTTTAGGTTCTCTCCCGTTAAAGAGTCATTTCCGGGGTGATCTGCCGGCGGTCAGGAATAAGATAGCAGAATGGCTTAAATAGGCATTTAAAAGTTTAATGTGCAATTGATAATTCAATCTTCTAAATAAACTTAAAAGATGTTAAAATATAATTTGGCAAAGCAACGAAAGGGGCACTGTATGACAAAAGACTCTTTCCCTATTGCCAGTCCGGGCTGGGTGTATCTTTTAGTACTGGCTGCCGTTACCGGGGTGTCTTACTGGTTTTTTAAACCAGTAAGCTTTTTTACCGGTTCGCTCTTTCTATTTACCGCATATTTTTTCCGCAACCCCAAAAGGAGTATTCCGGCTGACGGAAAGGCCGTGCTGTCACCGGCGGACGGGGTTGTGATGGCGGTTAACAATGTGCAGGAGGACAGGTACCTGCTTGGTCCTTCCACCCGGGTAAGCATTTTTTTATCGGTTTTAAATGTGCATGTTAACAGGACCCCGGTGGCGGGAAGGGTGGAATATGTCAGCTATATTCCCGGTAAATTTCTGCCGGCCTTTAAAAGTCATGCTTCCGAGATTAACGAAAGAAACTATATCGGGATAGACTCTTCCGGGCTAAAAATTTTGGTGTGCCAGGTGACCGGTTTTATTGCCAGGAGAATTGTATGTTACGCCAAATCCGGGGACTGGCTGGACAGGGGACAGTCCTTCGGAATGATCAGGTTCGGGAGCTGCACGGAAATATTTGTTCCTGCCGGAGTTCAAATCTGTGTCAAGCCTGGTGACAGGGTAAAGGGCGGCGAGACAATAATCGGGAGGATACCTCATGAGAATTGAAGTGTTACCGAATGTAATCACCGGTGCAAACCTTGTCGTGGGGATGCTTGCTGTCATATATGCCGTTCAGGGAAGGTATGTAACAGGGGCTATAATGATTCTTGTGGCCGCCGTACTGGACAGGTTTGACGGGAAGCTGGCCAGAAAGATGGGTACTAATTCGGAATTCGGGAAAGAGCTGGATTCACTGGCGGACCTGATTTCTTTCGGGGTGGCGCCGGCGCTGACGGCCTATCTCTGGAAACTTAACGACCTTGGCCTGCCGGGCATTTTGCTGATAATTCTGTTTGTGCTGTGCGGGGCCTTAAGGCTGGCCAGGTTCAACGTGATGGACGTTACCGGTCATTTTTTGGGCGTGCCCATAACCATTGCCGGATCATTTGTGGCCATTATAGTGCTGGCCGCCGGGCAGTCGCCGCCATATGTATCGGGACTGATGGTGCTTGTACTGGCTCTTTTGATGATCAGCAGCATTAAAATACCAAAATTATAAAAGGCGCTGCTGCCGGAAAAAATTTTTATAAATTGCTGTCACAAATTCTCATCACCCTGAATATTATATATGTAGCAAATGATAAGGGGTTGATGTGTCTTGCGGGTATACTTCGTTAAGATACCTTCATTTTTAAGGAACTTATTGTTAAAGGTCTGGAAATAACAAGTGGGGACAGGTAAAAAACCTGTCCCGTATATTTTTAATACACTGTTGTTTTTTTAAACGCCCACGCCGATGATGCCCCCCAGGGTCCCTCCGGCCGCGCAGATAAGGAGTTTCTGCATTAGTGAGATTAAACCTATGCCGCCGGGGAGAAAAAGACCTGTAAGCAGCCAGATGGCGAGAAATATGACTATACCTACAGAGACACCGTGCAGAAGGCCCCTTGATCCTGAATATCTGGAGGAGAAAAGGCCTCCGGTGAACACACTGAGGAAAAGAAGAATGGAAGATGCCAGGGGCAGTGTTGTTTCTTTAATTCCGGTGAAGTGGTAAAGGGCTCCCAGGAAAAAGGAGCCTGCAAGGGCAAGGACCAGAGCGGCGATCATACCTCTGAACAGGGCTGTAAAATTAACAGATGGCCGGGAAGAGGCCGGCGGTTTCAAAGCCATAAAAAACACCTCCAGGGATTATATACCATTAATTTATGTGGACAATTTCCAATTATGACTGGAGAGCTTATTATTTTGGTCCAGAGACAGGGGATTGTGATATTATTAAATGGGCCGGTATTACAGTATTTGGGGAGAGTAATTTTGAAGGATTTTATTCTGGCGTACGACATAGAATACAGGCGGTACCTCAATGTTACCAACCGCTGCACAAATAACTGCGCCTTCTGTATAAGAAAAACGGACAGTGGTGTGGGCTACAACCTCTGGCTGACCAGGGAGCCCGGGTATGATGAAATAAAAGACGCCCTGGGCGATCCCTCCGGTTACAGTGAAGTGGTTTTCTGTGGATACGGGGAGCCGCTGGTCAGGCTGGACCTGGTTAGAGATGTGTCCCGCTTTATTAAAGACAGTTACGGCAGTGTTATAAGGGTGAATACTAACGGCCATGCCGACCTGCTGCACGGCAGGGGAAGCGTGGAAAGGCTTAAGGGGCTGGTGGACCGGATAAATATAAGCCTCAATGCCGAAAATGAGGATAAATACAGGGAGATTTGCAGGCCGTCCTTCGGCCCGGGAACTCATGACGCAGTTATTCAGTTTGCCGGAAGCTGTGTCGGGGTGATTCCGGACATAACCCTATCGGTGGTGGACTGGCCCGGTGTTGATATTGAAAAGTGCCGGGAGATTGCCGAAAGTATGGGGGTGGCCTTCCGGGTAAGGCAGCCTGACGGGACCAGACAGGTTTGACCCGGCGGGGATTAGAAAGGCGGGTGTTCATATCTGGCGGGCTATATAGAATATTTAAAAAACATATTTCTTTTCTCGTACCTGAATGAGGAACAGCTGGCCGAGGTTGACAGCCTGATAATGGAAAGGGATTACCGTAGGGGAAGAATAATCTTTGTGGAGGGTGAGCCGGGGGAAGCCGTTTTTTTCCTCAGGGAGGGCAGGATTAAGATATCCAAGCAGACCGAGGACGGGCGGGAGCAGATTCTTCATTTTATTCACCCGGGAGAGATGTTTGCCGAGGTGGTGCTTTTTGACGGGGGAGATTACCCGGCCACGGCCGAGGCAGTTGAGGACTCCAGGGTGGGGATGATCAGAAACAGTGACATGGAGAGGATAACCCTCGGCAGTCCCGGTATCGCTCTTGGGATTCTCAGAATAATGTCCAAAAGGCTGCGCATGGCGCAGAAACAGATAAACGACCTGGCTCTGATGGATACTTCCAGGAGAATGGCCAGCACCCTTATGTTCCTGGCTGCCGAGCAGGGAGTTTCCTGTGAGAAGGGGATAGTCATAGACATGTCACTGACCAATCAGGATCTGGCCAATATGATTGGCACCTCCAGAGAAACAGCCAACAGGATACTGAGCGACATGCGCAGACAGAAGGCTCTCCAGGTGGAAAACAGGCAGATAATAATTATAGATATGAAAAAGCTTAAATCATGGATGTAGAAAGGCCAAAAACCACACATGCAGAAAGAGCTCTACAGAGTTTTGAAAAGAACGGTGGAGGAATCAGGGCTGACCTTCTACCGGGAACCACTGATGGGGACTGCGGACACTGGCAGCAGCTGCATAACCCGGCTTAATAGCATAGTTCACTCCGATCACCTGCTGCCCGGGGATATACTGCCAGGCTGCCGGTCAGTGGTGGCCTATTTTTTACCCTTTAGGGAGAACATTGTCAGGGAAAACAGGCAGGGGAGAAGTGCGAGCAGGCTGTGGGCCGAGGTTTATATTATCACCAACCGCCTCCTGCAGAAGATAGCGGAAAAAATGAAGGACAGGCTGGCTGCCAAAGGATTCAGGTGTGCTTGGGAAAAGCCCACCCATAATTTTGACGAGAATTTACTGGTGTCGTACTGGTCGCACAAGCATCTGGCCTTTGCCTGCGGCCTGGGCAGATTCGGCAAAAACCACCTGCTCATCACCGAAAGAGGCTGTGCCGGCAGGCTGGGATCGCTGGTTACCGACTGCCATCTGGAAAACGATCAGCATATGGCAGACACGCCGTTCTATAGCTGCCCCGAGGGCTGCACGTACTGTGAAAGGCACTGTCCTGCCGGGGCCCTGGGGAAAGGCGGCATTGACAGAAAGGCATGCTATAAAATACTGCTGGAGAATGACCGCCTTTATCCCGACCTGGACCTGTGTGATGTTTGCGGCAAGTGTTCTACGGGACCCTGTGCGGTACTTTAGAGTCAGGTGTGGTGGCCGAGATCATTCCTGCCGTCAAGGTTGACCATGGTGGCCGAGCCGGTGGGCTCTTCGACGAAGTTTTCACCCAATGTAAAGCCGGAGTCCACCTCTTCACCGCCTATCCTTTTTTCAGTCAAAAGTTCCTTTTTGCGATTTATTTTGCTGCTTTTTCCGGCCATGTTGTTCCTCCGTTTCAAAATATGATGTATACTATCTTGTAATATTTATGCCCCTATTTGGGGGGCCGGATTAGATTATAAAAAAAAATTCAGGGGAAATTATTAAAAAGGAGGGCTGATCATGGCAGTAGCAGAAGAAAAATTGAGGGTGCAGGGCATGTCCTGCAACCACTGTAAAATGGCTGTGGAGAAGGCGCTGAAAAATACGGCCGGTGTTTCCGGGGCCGAGGTGGATCTGGCTGCAGGCTCTGTACTGGTGACTTATGACCCCGGGGTGGTAAAGCATGAAAAAATTGTGGCGGCCATTGACCAGGCCGGGTACAGGGTAATGGAATAAGAACTGCCCTGTGGGTATCCACACCGGGTCGGAATTCAGAATTATTCACTAAAAAAATGCTATTCGGGTCAGGGGGCAGGAGTTGGCCAAGGCATTCATTGATATTATCAAAATGCATGGCCTTCTCCGTAGTCTCAAAATTTTAGCGCTTAATGGGAATCCGCCCTTACTGGCGGTGAGAAGTCCGGGCAGATGCCGGGGAGGCATGCGTAGTGTATTATCTGACCATTAAAAGAAGGTTTGCCGCAGCCCACAGGCTTTTAGACTACCAGGGAGAATGCGCCTCCCTGCACGGCCACACCTGGACCGTGGAGGTGGAAGTGGCGGGGGATCAGCTGGATTCATGCGGTATGCTGGTGGATTTTAAACTTTTAAAGAAGATGGTTGACGGTATAGTCAGTGAGATGGACCACAAATACCTTAACGAGCTAATACATTTTGACCTTGGCGGGGGCGGGGTAAACCCCACGGCCGAAAATATCGCCGCCTATATTTTTAAAAGGATCAGGGGTCAAATGGAAGACCTCGGGAAAGAATTATGCTTACGGGAAGTGAAGGTGTGGGAGTCGCCTGACGCATCCGCATGCTACCGGGAGGATAAATGACATGTCCAGCATAGTACTGCTTTCAGGAGGCCTGGATTCAGCGGTTTCGCTGGCTCAGGCGCTGCGTGAGGGAAAGGTGAAGCTCTGCCTTACCTTTGATTACGGGCAGAGGGCCGCGGCCAGGGAGGCTGCCGCCTCTGCGGGGCTGGCCGGGCACTACGGTCTGGATCACCGGGTTATAGAGCTGCCATTTTTGCGGTCAATAACCTCCACTTCGCTGGTTAACCTGAACGAGGCCGTTCCTGAACCGGGGGAGGGCGACCTGGACAGCTATGATAAGTCCACGGAGTCTGCCAAATCTGTCTGGGTGCCCAACCGCAACGGAATATTCATAAACATTGCCGCCGGTTTTGCCGAGTCCATGGGCGCAGGACAGGTGGTAACCGGTTTTAACGCCGAGGAGGCTAAAACCTTTCCGGATAACAGCGCGGCCTACCTGCAGGCTGCCGGCCAGGCGCTGTACTATTCCACATTAAGCGGCGTCAGGGTTTTAAGCTACACAATGATGTTGAATAAGACCGGGATTGTAAAGCTGGGCCGGAGGCTGGGAGTGCCCCTGGCAATTGTCTGGCCCTGTTACTACGGGGGTGAAAAGCTTTGCGGGCGCTGCGAGAGCTGCAAAAGGTATTTAAGGGCGCTGGAGGCGGCAGGTGAATAGAATGCATGTTTTCTTTTACGATAAATCAATTGCCTATACCGGCCACCAGTTGTCTTCACTGTGGGCATACAGGAATTTCGGGCTGCAGGGGGACAGCCTGGTGTGCTTCAGGGGCCCCTGCAGTGTTCTGCCCACCGAGATGGTTGACGTGGAAGACGTGCTGGACGGCTCCAGCATATACGGGCCGGATATGCTTCACTTCATAGTGGAGCACTTTGGAGAGAGCCTGGAGGCCGGGGTGCTGAGGCAGAGGCTTCTGATGGCCATAATAAAGGACCTGCTGGAGTGCCCGGACCTTAAAAGGGACGGGGACGACCTGTATATAGGGGACGGCAAGCTTTCCATATCAATAGCCACCTCCTCACCGGTGTCGGTGATGATACACGCCGCCCTCAACATAGTCTCCGAGGGCACCCCGGTCAAGGCGGCGGGTCTTTACGACCTGGGCTACAGCGACGGTCGGGTGGCGGAATTGGGCATTAAGGCGGGCCATTTGTACGCCGGTGAGATGCATTCAGTAAAGATGGCCTGCTGTAAGGTCAGAGGTGTTAAATAGATGAAGGCGGCTGTCAGAGAAATATTTTCCTCGGTCCAGGGCGAGGGCCCCTATGTCGGCACCAGGCAGATTTTTATAAGGTTTGACGGGTGCAACCTGTCCTGCCGGTACTGTGACACCGCCCGGTCCGG
>JAMCVT010000152.1 GCA_023475565.1 Actinomycetota bacterium | reverse complement strand
GGAATTCAGTCATTCCCATAACCACATCGGGATCTCCGAAAAGGGCCACTCTCTTACCGTGGAAGTGGTAGTGGGTATCGGTCATTATGTCCACCAGCTGCCCCCTTTCCTCTTCCAGGGCATAGGGCACCTTTTTGATGAAGGTCTGCCTTAAGGCCATCAGGAACTCATCGGTGGCCCTTATCCCGATGGGGGTTTTAAGCACCAGCTCGGGGACGCCGCACTTTCTTTCCAGCAGGCGGGCGGCATCGCTGGAGGCATAGCTGCCCAGGGCCAGGGTAATCCTGGAGTTGCCGGCGTCCGCAATATCTTCCACCCTGGCCCCTCCCTTGGGAAACATGGACAGCTCGCCGGTCATGGGCGAGTCCATCACCCCGGAGGTGTCGGGAAACATTATATAATTTACGCCCATGGCCCCGGCCAGCCTCTTTATCTCCCTCATATCTCCGGGATTGACAAACCCCGGTATAATGTTGGCCTGGTCCTTCTTTGTCTCCAGAGTGGCCCGGGAAAGGTAATTCACCATCCCCTTGACCATATTGGAAAAGCCCGTTATATGGGACCCCTGGTAGCTGGGGGTGTTGGCGTGAATAACCAGCTTCCCCTCGGGCACCTCGGAGCTCTTTATAATGGTCGGTAAATCGTCCCCTATGGTCTCCGACAGGCAGGTGGTGTGCACCGCCATGACATCCGGGTCGTAAATGGTGAATACATTCTTTATGGCCGTCTTCAGGTTGGCGCTGCCGCCGAAAACCGAGGCCCCCTCGGTAAAGGAGCTGGTAGAGGCAAACACCGGCTCCCGGAAGTGCCTGGTCAGGTGCGACCTGTGATAGGAGCAGCAGCCCTGGGACCCGTGGCTGTGAGGCAGACACCTGTGTATGCCCAGGGCTGCGTATATGGCCCCGATGGGCTGGCAGGTTTTGGCCGGGTTGATCACCCCGCCGGACCTCTCCATAATCTCTTTTGGCGTGCAATCCAACATGCTATGACTCCCCTTCCCCGATGGTCCCCTCCAAAAGCGGGATGTTTTTCCATGGCGGCTCTATAAAATTCCAAGTGGGGGACACAAAGCTCATGCTTATGTCCCGGGCGAAATTCACCGCGCCGTTAAACCCGGCGTACGGGCCGCTGTAGTCGTAGTTGTGCAGCTGCTTGGAGGGAATGCCCATTTTCTGGACTATATATTTGTCCTTAATGCCGGATGAGAATATATCCGGCTTCAAAAGCCTCACAAACTCCTCGGTCTCAAAGTGGTTGAGATCATCAACTATTATACTGCCGTCCTTCATGTCGCTGATCATCCCTTTGTAATTGCTCAAAGGTATCTTTTCCTGCAGCTCGGCCATCCTTTCCTCTGAAATCTTCAGCCTAAAGCGCTTTTCATCGGGCACTACCTGCAGGTCCGGTATGTTTTTGCTGTCTGCGTCAGCCTTAACATGGGGCAGTATTTCTCTCCCCTCATAGTCGTCCCGGTGGGCAAACTCGTAGCCGGCCAGCAGCGTTTCAATGCCCAGTTCCTCGTAAAGACCCTGGTAGTGGTGGCCCCGGGAACCCCCCACAAAGCAGAAGGCCGTTTTCCCAGAGCATATTTTTTTGTACTTTTCCAAAGCCGGCTCTATCCTGGCCAACTCCCCGGCAATAACCTCCTCGGTCCTTTTGATGAGGCCCTCATCGCCAAAGTAAAGGGCCATGTTGCGGAGTGACTCGGCGGTGGACTGTATGCCTATAAAGTTGACCTTCAGCCAGGGGGTGCCGTATTTCTTCTCCAGCATCTCAGCTATATAGTTGATGGACCGGTGGCACTGCACCAGGTTGAGCTGGGCCACATGGGCGTTTTGCAGCTCCTCGTAGGACCCGTCTCCGGTCATCACCGACACCACGGTATAGCCGATTTCCTTTAATATCCTTTCCACTTCCCAGCTGTCACCGCCAATGTTGTATTCACCCAGCATATTGATGGCGAACCTTCCCGGGGGGTCTTCTGTTTTTCCCTGGCCGATGACCCATTCCATCAGCCCGTTGTTGGCTATATGGTGCCCGGCGGACTGGCTCACACCCTTGTATCCCTCGCAGCTGAAGGCCATCACATTTATGCCGTGCCTTTTGCGGGCCTCCCGCGCCACTGACTGAATGTCGTCCCCGATAAGCCCCACCGGGCAGGTGGCCGAAATGGTTATGGCCGCGGGCTTAAAAATCTTCATTACTTCATCTATGGTCCGGGCCAGCTTTTTCTCCCCGCCGAATACTATGTCGCTTTCCTGCATGTCGGTGGAGATGCAGTAGGTCATGAAGTTTTTCCCCGGGTCCTCGGACCTGGCCTTATTTCGCCGGGTCAGCCAGCTGTAATAGGCGCACCCGATGGGGCCGTGCACTATGTGCGCCACATCCCGCAGGGGCCCCAGCACTACGCCCTTGCAGCCGGCGAAGGCACACCCCCGGTTGGTTAACACCCCCGGGATAGTCCGGGTATTGGCCTCTATTTCCTGGGCGGCTGTTGAAGAATCCTTGATAATTATGTGTTTTTTGCGATTCCTCTTTACCTTGGCCGGGTACTGGTCAAGCATTTTATCAAAAGTTTTTTCGTTTACTGCCACATTAACGCCTCCTTCCTCAAAGCGCCGCTTCTCCCCGCTCGCCTGTCCTCACCCTGGCGGCATCTGTCACCGGGGAAACAAAAATTTTTCCATCTCCCTTGTTGCCCTGCCTGTTGACCTTTATTATAGTGTCCACCACATTTTTTGCCTCCCCGTCCTGGACAAGTATGGTCAGAAGCCGTTTGGGTATGAGCCTGGTCCCGGTAGCCAGGCCATCGGCCAATATTCCCCCGATCTCTTCCCCGGGGCCGATCTCATCCAGCATGGAGAAGTCCACCTTCATTTTCCCCCGGCCCATCACCTTCATGGCGTGCATGCTGCAGACACCGGCGTCGGCCAGGGCTTTTTTGGTCTCATTAACCTTGTTCATGCGTATAATGGCAATAATTTCCTTCACTAATGGCCACCCCCTACAGTCCCTTGGAGCCGCTGCTTATTGTATAGGCCTCTTCAACCGGGGTCACGAATATTTTTCCGTCTCCGAAGGCTCCCTTTTCCCCGGTCCTGGCGTATTTAGAGATAACGCTGATAACATCTTCCTTATCTTCGTCCCGGACCACCATCAAAAGCATCTCCTTGGGGATTTCATCGTAGACCACCTCCCCCACCTTGACTCCCCTCTGCTTGCCCCGGCCCACCACATCAATTTTGGTGACCGCCGGAAAGCCGGCGCTGTTCAGTTCGGCCATGACGACTCCTGTTCTCTCGGGCCTGACTATGGCTCTGATCATCAACATTGGCTTCACTCTCCTATCAATTAACTATCCCGTATTCCATCATCAGCTAAGTATCCCGTATTCCATCATCAGCTCTTCCAGGCGGTCCTGGACCATCGGCCTGGGAATCACGAACATCTGGTTGCCGTCCATGTTCCCGGCCAGTGTTCTGTACTGGTCGGCCTGTTCGGCCCCGGGCTCAAAGTCTATTACTGTTTTCTTATTTATCTCAGCCCTCTGGACAATATTGTCCCGGGGCAGGAAGTGGATGAGCTGGGACCCCAGTTCCTCGGCGAAGGCCTTCATCAGCTCGAACTCGTTATCCACCATGCGGCTGTTGCAGATTATCCCGCCCAGCCTCACCTCACCGTTGACGGCAAACTTATGAATACCCTTGCATATGTTGTTGGCCGCATACAGGGCCATCAACTCACCGGAGGCAACTATGTAAATCTCTTTGGCTTTACCCTCACGGATGGGCATGGCAAAACCACCGCAGACAACATCACCCAGCACATCGTAAAAAACGTAATCCAGGTTATCCTCATAAGCTCCCAGTGACTCCAGCATATTAATGGAGGTGATGATGCCCCTTCCGGCGCAGCCCACGCCCGGCTCCGGCCCTCCGGACTCCACGCACCTGGTGCCTCCATAACCTTCAATCATGATATCTCCAAGGTCAATGTCCTCACCCTCATCCCTCAATGTGTCCAGCACTGTCTTCTGGTTCAGCCCGTGCAGCAAAAGCCTGGTAGAGTCGGCCTTGGGGTCGCACCCCACCACCATTATCCTTTTCCCCAACTCCGCCAGGGCGGCCACAGTATTCTGTGTGGTGGTGGATTTTCCTATACCGCCCTTGCCGTAAATAGCCACCTGTCTCATGGTTTTTACCTCCTTTTTTGGTTATATTTAGCTGTTAAACTATTAAAAAACGGCGCCCCAGTTTTAGGGGGAGAGGATTCCTCTAAACCGGGGCGCCAATGCCCTTTTTCACTTTACACTGTGACAGCATTATGCATTTTAAATATGCGGCACACTATACCATCGCCTGATATTAAGGGTAATTCCCTGATCTTTGATTAACCATTGACTATATAACGCAGTTACATTCCATACGACCTGCCGGTAAGCGAGCCGCTCATTATATCCGGATAGGCGTCCTCCCCGTGCAGGGAAAGGTCCAGGCCCAGCTCCTCCTCCTCGGGGGTGGCCCTTAGGGCGGTAACCACTCCCACCAGCTTTAGTATGACAAAGGTGGCTATTCCCGCAAAGGCAACGGTGGCCAGCACTCCTATGGCCTGGGTGCCCAACTGGGCGG
>JAMCVT010000021.1 GCA_023475565.1 Actinomycetota bacterium | reverse complement strand
CCGGCTCAGCACGGTAATGTACAATCTGACCGAAACGGTACGTTTTATCACCATTCTGACTTCACCTTTCATGCCTAACATGGCTCCCAGGGTATGGCCCCTGCTGGGCATTGAAGGCAGGCCCGAACTGCAGGGCTGGGACTCCCTCACCTGGGGCAAATTCCCTTCCGGAACCGTGGTCAGGAGAGGTGAGGCACTGTTCCCCCGGATAGAGACGGAGAAAAAAGCTTAAGGGCAGTAATTTCTGGTCGGAAGCCAGAATGGTGAAGGCATTCCTAATGTGTCTGCTTACTGGGCATGGCATGCAAAAATATTCTGGATTCTGACTTCTGGATTCTGTATTCCGACCGAATAGTAATACCCATTAGCTAGCGAAGGTGGAATGCATAAATGACATTAGTTGATACTCACGCTCACCTGGATATAGAGGAGTTTGACGCCGACCGGGAAGAGGTTTTTCAAAGGGCCGCCCAAAATGGTGTGTCTGTTATAATAAATGCTTCCTTCGATATGGTCTCCTCCCGCCGCTCTGTTTCCCTGGCGGAAAGCCGGGGCGGGGTTTATGCCCTGGTGGGGGTGCACCCCCATGACGCCGGCGAGGTTCCGGAAGATTACCTGGAAGAGCTGGCCTTATTGGCCCAAAAGCCTCAGGTGGTGGCCCTGGGAGAAATGGGGCTGGACTATTACCGGGACCTTAGCCCCAGGGACTCCCAGCAAAAAGTTTTCCGGGAGCAGCTGGCCCTGGCCAGGGATTTGGACATACCCGTGGTCATTCATGACCGTGAGGCCCACGCCGATGTAATGAAAATAATTAAAGGGGACGGTATTTCCAGGCGGGGGGGAGTAATGCACTGCTACAGCGCCAGCTGGGAAATGGCCGTTGATTTTATGAAAATGGGGTTTTATATTTCCATCGCCGGGCCGGTCACCTTTCCCAATGCCGCCAGGCTTAAGGATATTGCCGCAAAGCTTCCTCTGGATCGCGTACTGGTGGAGACCGACTGCCCCTACCTGGCCCCCCAGGCCCGCAGGGGGAAAAGAAACGAGCCGGCCTACGTCAGGTATGTGGCCGAAGAAATTGCCGGGCTTAGGGAGATGCATGCGGAGTCCTTCGCCAGGGCCGCCTCTGCTAATGCGGCGGCCATATTCGGCATAAAGGTCCCGGGACTGTAATTACTTAAGGGTAGTACCTAGTATAAACCTCAGTATAAGCGTGTATTTAATGGAGGGATCTGTTGTGGGTGAAAGCAAGGGTCTTGTGATAGTATTTACCGGAAATGGGAAAGGCAAGACGACGGCTTCCCTTGGTATGGCCCTGAGGGCCTGGGGCCAGGGGATGAAGGTGCTGGTGATCCAGTTTATAAAAGGGGGGCGTATTTACGGGGAACTCCTGGCCGCAGGGAAAATGGAGGGTTTTGAAATCCGGCCCCTGGGAGAGGGTTTTGTAAGGGGCGCCGGGGAGGAAGAAACTGCGGCCCACCGGGCGGCCGCCCAAAAAGCCCTTGAGGATACCCGGGAGGAAATTGTTTCAGGTAAATGGGACATGATCATACTCGACGAAATAATATACGCGGTGGGGTTCAAACTGCTGAAGGAGGAAGACCTGCTGGAACTGATAGCCCGCAAACCTTCGGGAATGCACCTGGTGATGACCGGCCGCAATGCCCCGGAGTCCCTTATTGACAGGGCGGACCTGGTTACCGAGATGAGGGAGATAAAACATCCCTACAGCCTGGGAATCAAGGCCCAGAAGGGTGTTGAGTACTAACAACAAAGATATATTTATCTATCACATAAGAATATTTATTATGCTGCCGCCAGGAGGATACTCAGGGCGGCAGTTTTGACATGTGCGGATATTCACATCCTTCGTTAGAATATTTTACCGGAATTATTTAACATCACCGGGAATAGGATGGATATTAGCGCGGGAACCGCCAACCTGCAACGTGGACACAGTTGCCGGCAACTTATTGAGGGTATTCGACAATACTTTTTGGCCGGTTTGGGCAGGAAACAGGTAAAAAAGATAGAAGTATTATCTAACAGGAAGGGGGAGGTAGAGATAAAAAAAGCTATCAAAATCCCGCCTGCCGTAGCTTCTGTCCGCCCTGTATGGGTGGTGTCGGGTCTCGCCATGATAGCCGTTGTGGCGTGTATAGTTTTCGGCTTTGCCTGGGCCGGTAAAACTGTTACGCTGGTCGACGGCGGCCAAGAAATTGCCGTGAAAACCAGATCCGCCAGCATTGGAGAGTTTCTGGAAAGCCAGAATGTAGCACTGGGCACTGAAGACAGGGTTGTTCCGGATCTCGCTGAAAAACTGGCTGACGGGTCAAGGGTTGTTATCAAAAGAGCATATAAGATAACGCTCAGTGTGGATAAGGAGAAGACAGAGTTTTTTTCATCGGCGGAAACTATAGGCGATGTGCTCAAAGAAAAAATGGTGGCGCTTAATACGGAGGATATGGTGGTTCCCGGGGCGGGAACAGTACTGGCTGGAAATCAGGAAATAAGGGTTGTAAGAGTTCATACCGAAAGTCAGGTTATAAAGGCTCCCATTCCGTACGAAACCAGGCGGGTACCCAACCCTGAGATTTCAAGGGGCTTAAGCAGAACGGTAAGCCGGGGGCAGAACGGTCAGGAGATGCAAACCTGGAAAATTACCTACCATGATGGTCAGGAGGTAGGCCGGGAGTTGGTGGATCGCAAACAGATTGCCAGGCCGGTTGAACAGGTGATGCAGGTAGGCACGGGGCAGCAGGTGTCCAGGGGCGGCACCAGCATAAGGTTCAGAGAGGCCAAAGAGGTAACGGCCACTGCGTACACGTACACAGGCCATAATACCGCCAACGGGACAAAGCCGGCCTATGGAACTGTTGCGGTGGACCCCAGCGTGATACCCTACGGCACAAGGATGTATATTGAAGGCTACGGCTACGGCACGGCACTGGACAGAGGCAGCGCCATCCGGGGCAGCACAATTGATGTGTTCCTGGAATCAGAGAAAGATGCCCGAAAATGGGGAAAGAGAAAGGTCAAGATTTATCTGCTTGACTGATGCCAAAAAAGGGGGGGAAGCCCCCCTTTTTTAAGATATAAGAAATTATGCCATGTGGGTAATTTCCCAGGGGGTTAAGAAGGGGGAGTTCCCCCTCATTGCGGGGTGAAGGACCGATAGTCCTGAGGGGCGGCAGCCCCTTCTTAAATAGAGATAGGGGCGGCAGCCCCTTTTTTACATTCTACTGCGGGTATGGTAAAATTATTTTGTTATAGGGTGTTATTCGGAGGTTATATGACAGATATCGCGGCTCCGTCAGCGGTGAAAGAGCTGATGAGTAAATACGGCCTGCGCTGCCGGAAGAGATTGGGACAGAATTTTCTGGCCGATGCCAATATAGTAAATAAAATAATCTCTTCGGCCTCACTGGAAAGTGATGACGTGGTGGTGGAAATAGGCCCCGGCCTCGGGGTTATCACCAGGGCGGCTGCGGCCGGAGCCCGGTTTGTAGTGTCCGTCGAGCTGGACAGGGCGCTGCTGCCGGCACTGGAGGAAACTCTGCAGTATTTTAATAATATTCATATAGTGGCCGGGGATGCTATGGATACTGATTTTGACTCGCTGGTCCAGACTGAGGCAGGCTGCCGGGCCCCGTACAAGCTTATCGCCAACCTGCCGTACTATATAACCACTCCTTTAATTATGAGGCTTTTGCTAAACAGGTTCAATATTTCCCTGTTTGTAATAATGGTGCAGAACGAGGTGGCCGAAAGAATTACCGCTCTTCCGGGAGGCAAGGAGTACGGCGCGCTATCTGTGGCAGTTCAGTATTTTACCGAGGCCCGTTACCTTTTCAAAGTTCCCAGGACAGTATTTATTCCCAGGCCCGATGTTGATTCCGCTGTAATACTGCTCTCGAAAAGGGAAAGGCCGCCGGTGAAGGTCCCCGATGAGGATCTTTTTTTCAGGGTGGTCAGGGGGGCCTTCGGCCAGAGAAGGAAAATGCTGCTGAACTCACTGGCCGCAACCTTTGACAGCATATCCAGGGAAAGGATGAAAGAGTTGCTGCAGGGATCAGGCATAGACCCGGCGCGCCGGGGAGAGACACTGGGACTGGGGGAATTCGCAGGCATTACTGCGGCGATACACGGCGAGATTGCCAGAGGGTAGTACCGGGAAGGAAAACCCCGCGTATTGAATAAGGTGGTTTTATGTATTTTACAAGTCCAACCAAGGGGAAAATGACCTTTGACCAGATGATGGCGGACATTGCCGGTTATATCACCGGCCTGCCCACATCCTCGTACAAGGTTATCATAGGCTCCGACTCCCAGGTGAAGTCCGAAACATGTTTTATCACGGCGGTGGTGGTGCACAGGCTGGGCAAGGGGGCCCGCTATTTCTACAGGAAAAAAATACAGAGAAAGATAAAAAGCCTTCGTCAGAAAATATTTTATGAAACTGCTCTCAGCCTGGAGGTGGGCGGTAAAATTGCCAGCTACCTTGCCGAAAGCGGACTGGATGACCTGGAGGTGGAAATACACATAGATGTGGGCAAACAGGGAGAAACCAGGGATTTAATCCGTGAAGTGGTGGGTATGGTTACCGGCAGCGGGTTCCAGGCCAAAATAAAACCCGATGCCTATGCGGCCTCCAGTGTGGCTGACAAGTATACCAAATGATGCTAATCCTGAAAAATTTA
>JAMCVT010000121.1 GCA_023475565.1 Actinomycetota bacterium | reverse complement strand
AATGGAATCAAAAATAATTAAAGGCCTTTATTTTGCAGGGGAGATAATTGATGTTGACGCTTTAACCGGGGGATACAATTTGCAGATAGCCTTCTCAACCGGGTATCTTAGCGGGATAAGCTCCGCCGGCGCCCGGCATTGACATCCCCCGGGTTGCATAACTGCCGGCGGCCCTGTATTCGCCTCCAAAACCAGGGGGATGCTCACCTTACCTCGACAAATGGCGAGGTCTTTTTTTTTGCCGTCTGCAAGCATAGAAGGAGTATTGTGGCAAATTGTTTAATACTATTACAGTATTATTTTGACAGTATTAATTTGTTGAGCTTGCGTATTGCCTTTTCAGGCAGCCTCAGCCACTTTTCAGGCAGCCTCAGCCACTTTTCAGGCAGCCCTAGTCACTTTATGGACAGCCCGGGGAGGATATGGGGGTCGGGCGGCAAATAAAATAAAAGGAAGGGATTTCTCGTGGATTCTTATATGTCGGTATTTTTCATGTTGACAGTATCGTTTCCGGAAGCCCTGGTGGTATCATATTTTGTTATTACTTTCATGGGCGGAAGGGTCCGGCTGCCGGAAATTATAATAATCGCTTTAATTCAGGCAGTAATTGCGTATACAGTAAGGAGCCTTCCCATACCTATGGGAGCGCATACCATATTACAGTTAATCTCCTACGTTTTATTGATCAGCCTGATAAGCAGGCTACCGATATTGGCCTCGTCGGTGGGAATTATTGTAATATCAATTATTTATCTTTTGACGGAGATTGCGGTAACCCAATTGGTAGAGTTTGCCACAGGGCTTACAATGGCCGGTCTGGTTGAAGACCAGTACAACAGGTTGCTGTTTTTTATTCCCACCATAGCTACGATGTTTACCATTGCATTCCTGTTCAATAGATTTAATGTAACCTTTGTAAGGCTTACCGGCCGGCAGACGGTAATAGAAAAATACAAGATAAATTCTGAACATGAAAGTAGTGTACTATACAGGGATTACCTGCCTGCCGTGGTGTTCGTCTTTCTGCCTTTATTTTTATTGTGGCTTATTAATTTCACTAACGTTTCGGTAAAAGTATACTACGGCGGCGATTACCCGGGCCATTTCAAAGTTTTGTTCAATGTGCTTGTAATTATACTGGCCTTTATGTCCCTCTGGGCGGTGCAGAGGGTGCGCAAATCCATGGAGAAGGAGATAGAGGCCGCCAGGGCTGCCGAGACCATAAACAGTTTGAAGGAGCTTATATTGTCCATCAGAAAGCAGAGGCACGACTTCAACCACCAGCTGCAGGCGGTTTACGGACTGATGGAGGCCGGCAGCTTCGGTGAAGCCCGGGAATACATAAAGAACACCTACCACTATGTTGCGGGCACAGGTGAGTTGATCAAAACCGACAACCCGGCGGTCAGCGCCCTGATTTACACCAAGATAGGTATAGCTGAAACCAGGAATATAAAGTTTGACATATGCATTGAGTGCTCACTGGAGGAATTCCCGCTTAACGCCAACCAATCCAGTTCTTTTTTGGGAAACCTTATTGACAACGCCTTTGACGCGGTGGAGGTAAACGGGGCCGGGGAAAGGCTGGTCAGGCTGGGCATGACCGCCGAAAGAGGGGAGTACATTATAGAGGTGACTAACCGGGGGGAACTGGACCCGGAAGTTTCCGCAAGTATATTCAGCCCCAACTTCACCACCAAAGCGGGGCACAGCGGACTGGGTCTGGCCATAGTGAAAGAGATAGCGGACAAGCACAGGGGCAGCATACAGGTGTCTTCAGAAAATGGAGAGACCGTGTTCAGGGCGGATATCCCCTTCAAAAGGTGACCACAGGGGGTTAATCAACATGAAAATGTATGACCTGGCCAACTGTATAGCGTTACATCTGGCCCGGGAGACCGGGCTGGAGCGGTCCAGAGTGGACAGGGTCAGGTTCGGCCTGGAGTTGCTGCTGGGGGAGCTAATAAAATTCGCCATACTTCTGTCTGCGGCGGCCCTTTTGGGTTGGCTGCCCGAGACTCTGGCGGCCATGGCCGGCTTTTCGCTTTTCCGCCTGGTAAGCGGGGGGCCCCACTGCGAGGACTACTGGCGCTGCCTGGTGTTCAGTTTCCTGGTATATCTGGGGCCGGCGGCGACAGGGGTATATGCTGTTCCTTACGTGACGGGTCGGGTATCGGTTATGGCGGTATTGGCCGGGGTTGTTGTAATGGCTGCTTTGGTTGTTGTATGGGCACCGGGGGAGGTGTACCGGAGAAAAATAAAGCCGGGGGAGAGGGGACTTTTTAAGAGACTATCGCTGTTGTTCCTGACACTGTGGGCCGCGGCGCTGATAGTTTTTATAGCGCCTCACAGCATCTCTGCGGTGACGGCAGGACTTCTGGGTTCGGCGGCGCAGGCCTTTACCTTCACCCCGCCGGGCTACAGGGCCGTAGATAGCTTCGATGTTTTTCTTTCCAAAATAATAGGTGAAAGGAGGTGCCCTGCCCATGCGGAAAATGCTTAAAAAGCTTATGTACTCCCCCCTGGTGCTGGCCGTTCTGATGGTGGCCATGATTGGCGTTAAGCCGGCTAGTTTGTTTTCAGCTTATCAGCCCGCCCCCCCGGCCGAGTAATGGAAGTATGGGTGTAAAGTAATGAATCTGACGGTACTTATAGCCGAGGACGATCCTTCCATGAGGCAGGTGATCAGGAGCGCTGTATCGGGAGTGATCGGCGTTGAGGTGGTGGGCGAGACCGGCGATGGTGAGGAGGTCCTCGCACTGTACGAGGAACTCCAACCCCGGGTGGTGATGGTAGACATAGACCTCCCGGGGAAGAGCGGTCTGGAACTGGCCAGGGAGATATTCGACATCAACCCGTGGACCTACCTGGTGTTCTGCACCGGTTTTTCCGAATACCGGGACAAGGCCTTTGAGGTTTACGCCTTCGATTATCTGGTAAAGCCCTTCAGGGTGGAAAGAATCGGCCGGACCATGAACCGGATACTGGCCGTGGAATCCGCCAAAGCCGGAGGAACAAAAATCGAGGCGCCGGTCCTCAGGGGGGTTTCGGTGCAGGGCGCCAGGATGTTCAGGGACGCCGAAAAATTCCTGATGATAGACTTGAAGGATATAGTCTTTATTACCAGGGAAAACCGCAAGACCATGGTGCACTACATCGGGGGCAAGGTGCTCACGGACGAGACGCTGGGAACGCTGGAAGAGCAGCTCAGGGACCAGAATTTCTTCAGATCGCACAAGGGCTTTCTAATAAATCTCCACCATGTGAAGGAGCTGGTTCCTTGCGGAAAAAGCACCTACCAGGTGATTATGGCCAACACCAGGGAGAGGCCGCTGATTACCTGGGACAAGCTAAGAGAACTTGAAAGGATGACCAAAAGCGTGGTTGTCGGAAAATGATTAAAAGGCCCTTCGGGGCCTTTTAATTGCTTCCGTCAAAGGGATGCGGCCATTGCCTTGCTGTCCGCCATATGGTTTTTCAGGAGGCATGACATAACATAACCTTCAAAAGACTAATTAGGTTGGCAGGCCTTCATCATAAACCAAGCCAAGAAGCTGGGACAGGAAAGGGCGGTCAGTTATAGAGAATTACCCTATTAGTGATGGATTTACAACTAAGGAGAACTATGCCGGATGGGTTTAACCATTGTATTAGAAATTGTGGAGAGGTATAGGGGCAAACTGGAAGTCTGCCCGCCGGGAGAGGACACTGCCATCAGGGTAGCCATTCCTCAGAAAAAATGATACAAACGACATTTTTATACTTTCAGACAAAACATGAGGCAAATCGGTATCTAATTCCGGCTTTTTGGACATAAAATTGGACATGTGCAAAATCTTGTGGTAAAATACCAATTACCCACCTTGCTTTATTTAAACGGGATAGTAGTATTTTTATTCCGGCCGGGAGAGTAATTTTTCTAATTTCTTAATTATGGGGTGAGTCCGATGCTGGCTAAAAAAGCAGAAATTAGTGAATGTGATGTAGTAATCGTGGACAAATGCGAGATAATGAGAAATACTCTTAAAAGCATGATTGTGGGTAATATGTATGTAATACATGAGGCCATTGATGAAACGGGAGCAATAAATATTGCCCTGCGGCATAACCCCAGAATAATTTTTGTGTCCATGGAAGACAACCAGTACTGGCCCGGTCTTGTGCAGAACCTGAAAAGAAACAGTGAGTGTACCGTTGTGGCTTATTCAACCGGTATTACCCGTGATGCGGTGGCCCAGGCGTATTTTGCCGGTGTTGACGATATTCTGGTAAATCCCCAGAATCAGAAGGAGAGGGTGGAAAAATATATAATGAAGTCTGAGGGTGTCAATTCAGACCGCTATTACAAATTTCCCAACCATAAGTCAACAGGGGGATACAGTCATCTGAAAAAATTTTTCTGGCTGCAGGCTGAGTGACTTACAGCCGAAACTCAGGCATAAATAAATAATTTTCCTCCCCCAAAGGGGAGGAATTTTTTTTCCCACATAGAAATAACTACTGGAATTTTTACGCTGTATAAAATTGAACTCTCTGGAAAAACTTAGATTGCGTCTATTGTTTTCCGGAAGTCCTAAAGGAGGAATAGTATTGGGCAAGGCAAAATTTGAGCGTAACAAGCCTCACGTAAACATTGGGACCATCGGTCACGTGGACCACGGCAAAACAACACTTACCGCGGCGATAACCACGGTGCTGTCAACAGTGGGCCAGGCCAC
>JAMCVT010000111.1 GCA_023475565.1 Actinomycetota bacterium | reverse complement strand
ACAATTAATTAGCTCATATAGTTGCCACATATAGCCATTTTGGCTAACATATGCCCATTACTATTGTTTTTCAAAAAGGCAGCTTGCAAACGGCAAAAAAAACAGCTCTTTTTCAACGCTCTCCTAGAGGTGCTAACAGGCATTGCTTTCCGGTCAGGAGACGGGAGGTGCTCACGGTAATACCTTGGGTCAGGAGACGGGAGTTGTACAGGTATGCTTTGGATCAGCTTATGAGCCGAGTAAAATATTGGTTTTAGGAAAAACGCCCGTTTTGCTCAAATGAGGTAGAATTCCCATATGAAACCCCGATGTTCAGCTTAAGCTGAACGAGTCTCCCGTCTCCCTACGTTTATCAAAATACCCGGCTGGTCATGCTATTACCAGGATATAGTAAAGGACTGGGTTAAAGTGAAGGAAATAAACAGAAGACTGGTATGGGCATTATCCATACTGGTCTTTTTTTTCCTGGCGGCGGCCGTCAGGATCTGGCACATTCAGGTGGCCCGGGGAGAATACTACGCCAGGATGGCCCTGGCGGGGGAAACAGTGCAGGTTGCCCTGGAGGATTATCCCAGGGGCCGTATACTGGACAGAAACCTGCTGCCTCTGACCGGGTCTTATGCTGCCAACAGGGTAGTTTTATTCCCGCAGCTGCTGGAGGACCCCGGGGCTGTGGCAGGGCGCCTTGCTGTCATAATGGGTGTAGACCCCGGTGCAGTGCAGACCGTCTTATCGGGTAATAAGCCGGTGGTGCTTCCTTTTCCGGTCAGCGGCAGCCTTAGGGAGGCTGTTGAGCGGGAGGGCCTAAAAGGGGTGATAGTGGCTCCATACAGCTGCCGCTACGGGCCAAGGGTACTGGCGGCCCATGTGGTGGGCCACCTGGGGAGAATTGAGGGGCCGGCCGAGATGGAGGATTTGAGCCGCTCAAACGGCAAGAGTTACCGGCTCAGCGACTGGATCGGCCGGCAGGGCCTGGAGTATTTTTATGAAAAGGAGCTTAAGGGTACTTATCCCTATGGATTCGCCGGGATCTGCACCGATGCCCGGGGCAACCTCCTTACCGGGCTGCCGGCTCTGGTAAATACCGGACTGGGGGACTCTACCCGCTGCGATATTGTTACCACCATTGACTCCGGTATACAGGCTGTGGTGAAGAGGGTAATGGACAGGCGTATCAGTAAGGGGGCGGTGGTGGTTATGGACACCGCCAGCGGTGACATACTGGCCATGGCCTCCCGCCCCTCCTACAACCCTGACCCTGCCCTGCTGGGGCACGACAGCCCTTATAATGACGAAAGGTTTATAAACC
This sequence comes from Actinomycetota bacterium, assembly GCA_023475565.1. GTDB lineage: Bacteria > Bacillota > Desulfotomaculia > Desulfotomaculales > Desulfocucumaceae > BRHc4a. Next base: position 3,434 of record JAMCVT010000111.1, on the reverse strand, counting down.
AGGCCATTTCCTGTTTTCAGCCGGGATCGGTTTTTAAAGTGGTGGTGGCTGCTGCCGCCCTTTCCGAGGGGGTAGTAAAACCGGACACCCCTTTCCAGTGCCATGGGGCTGAAGACACGCCACTCCGCTGCTGGAAGCCGGAGGGGCACGGCCGCATCACTTTCAGCCAGGCCTTCGCCCAGTCCTGCAACCCTGTTTTTGTCAGGATAGGGGAGGATCTGGGCGCGCAGAGGTTGATCGCCTACGCGCGCAAGATGGGCCTTGATAACCAGTCGGTACTGGGCTTTCCGGCGGCCCCGGACGCCCGCCAGAACCTGGACCTGATAGCGGGGGAATACAATCTGGCCAACAGCAGTATAGGCCAGGGGCCAATCCTGGCCACCCCCCTGCAGATCACCGCCATGACCAATACAGTTGCCTCCGGGGGGCTGTATATAGAGCCCCGGCTGGTAAAGGAGATCCTCCCGGAAAAAGGGCAGGCCGTGGCCATAGGCCCTTCGGAACCGGTAAGGGCGCTCACCCCTGAAACAGCCCGTCAGGTGGGAGAGCTGATGGCCGGGGTGACCCGGGAGGGGGTTGGGCGCCCGGCCTGGGTCACCCAGGGGGGTTCGGCGGGAAAAACCGGTTCGGCTGAAGTTGCCGGGGAAAACGGTGTGGTAAATGCCTGGTTCTCAGGCTACATCCCTCTGGAGAAGCCCAGGTACACCATAACCGTACTGGTCAGAGAGGGGGTCAGCGGCGCGGTTTCCGCTGCGCCTGTTTTTAGTGAAATTGCCGTGGGGATTGCGTCCGGGTCAAAAACGCCTATAGAATAAATATATTCCTTTTACGATCACTGTAGCTAAACCCCTGTGTTCATTGACTGCCTGGTGAAAGTATAGTAGGATTAACCTATAATTTTACGGTACAGGAGTGTAGTCAATGATTGTAAGGGGTGACCATATACGCACCCTGCGGGAAGAGCGTGGGTATACCCTGCAGGATATGGCGAAGAGGGCCAACCTTTCTCTTTCCTACCTCAGCGAAATTGAGAGAGGCTCCAAGAGGCCCTCGCTAAAGTCCATCGACAAGCTGGCGGCAGCCCTTAATGTTTCCAAGGTCCAGCTTATAGAAGGTGACGTGGCTGAGACCGGCCTTTCCCTGGGGGATAAAATAAGGCTGATGAGGGGCGAAAAAAACCTCTCCCTGCAGGATCTGGCCGGTAAGGCCGAGATATCCATCTCCTACCTCAGTGAGATTGAAAGGGGGACGGTATATCCAGCCCTCAGCACACTGAAGAGAATAGCCGGGGGTCTGGGAGTCCCTCCATCGGCCCTGATAAGCCAGGAGGGGTCGCTGGGCCACAAGCTTAAATCGCTGCGGGAGGAATACGGCCTGACCCAGGCCCACCTGGCCAATCTGGCCGGGGTTACCGCCGGGCTGGTGGGCCAGATAGAGCAGGGAAAGGTACAGCCGTCCCTGAAAACACTGGAGAAGCTGGCCGAGGTTATGGGGGTATCTCCCTGCTATTTCATTATGGAGCCCGGGGCCGTTGACCAGATGCTAAGCCTTATGAATCCGGAGCTGAGAGAGCTGCTAATGCACCCCAATGTCCAGTCGGTGCTCAATATGATATGCAATCTGAACGAAAAGGAGCTCCAGTTTATATTGAACTTTATACAGCTTTTCAAAAAATCGGATTTGAATTAAGCTGTTTCTGTTGACAAAAGTAGTAGCGTAAATGTATTATAGTATCATAAAAACAATGGAGAATGTTTAAAATGGCAACTGTGGTCAGGGATCTTTGTCAGGGCTGCGGCATATGCATCCAGATTTGTCCCAGGGGGGCCGTAAAACTTTCCGGAGCTGTGGCCGTTATTGATGCTGATATGTGCGATGACTGCGAGGAGTGCGTATTTGCCTGTCCCAATGGAGCAATAAGCGGGTAAGAGAGGTGACTGAAATGCCTATATACGATTTTCGCTGCAGCAAGTGCGGGCATAAATTTTCTGTCCTGACGGGAATGTCCGAGAGGGATAAGGTTGCCTGCCCGGAGTGCGGCGCAAAAGAGGTGGAGCAGCTGATCACGGGCTGTTCAGTGCGGACCGGGTCAGGGTGTTCCACGGGAAGCCCCGGGTCATCCGGATTCAGAGGTGGGTGAGGTATTTAGTAAAAAGGCCGTGTGCCTTTAACGAAAAAGAAGGGGGATATGCGGGTGGCTGTTGAAATAGTGGAAAGCCTTTTTGAGCAGGAGGTTATTAAGTCCGATAAACCGGTGCTGGTTGACTTCTGGGCTCCCTGGTGCGGCCCGTGCAGGAGCCTGGCCCCGGTTATAGAGGAAATAACCAAGGAGTTTGAGGGAAGGGTTAAGGTGGGTAAGGTCAATGTGGATAATAACCAGGAGCTGGCCAGGAAATATGGGATAATGAGCATACCCACCCTGGTGATATTCAAAAACGGGCAGGTGGTGGAGCAGATGGTAGGCTTCACTCAAAAAAGCGTTCTGGCCAAGAAACTCGAAAGTGTTGTATAATGTCCGGTGGATAAGCGGGTGCCCTTACACGCAGGTGAAAGGGCACCCTGCTATTTCATTTTTATGGATTCTGACTCCTGACTTCTGGATTCCGCCGTCTATGCATCGGGGACATTCCTCCGACCCCAGAGGCAGTACCGATCGGGGACATTCCTGTCCACATTGGAATACCTTCGCTTCAGCAGGTGTGTCCCCTTTCCGCTTTAGTGCAGCAGCCTTTCCAGCTCATTGGGGTTAAATCCCACCACTACCTGGTCGCCCACCGTTATAGTGGGGACAGCCATGCGGCCCGTTTTGCGGACCATATCCTCCCGGGCCTGCTGGTCTTTGGCCACATCATGTTCAGTATATCTGACACCCTTTCGTGAAAGAAACTCTTTCACCGTGCGGCAGTGGGGTCACGTAGGGGTGGTGTAGACGGTTATCTGCCTGTCGGTCAATGCCGGCACCTCCTTTTTTAATGCCCTATACAGGCGCTGTGCTTAAAATGCGATGCTGTAAGATATTTTTTACCGGGGCTTCTTTTTTATTCGGTGAAGGTTTTTAAGGGGCTGCCTGACGCTGAGATTATTTTTACCAAAAATAATCTCAGTTTTAAACTATTGGACAAATACCCTGGACCCTGGTATTATATTATTAATTGAATGTGCTGTTCAGGTTCCCCCGTGATTACGGGGGTGAAAAGGGAACCGGGTGAGAATCCCGGACGGTCCGGCCACTGTATACGGGAAGCGGCCTCTCATAGTGCCACTGGGTCTTTAATGACACGGGAAGGCGAGGGGTTTGCGGTGATCCGTGAGTCAGGAGACCTGCCTGGGCGCTGCTTTTGCAGCCTTCCGCGGAAAGGCCTGGCGCTGGCTATAAATAATAAAGGTTTTTACCTTTTAAGCCCGGCTTTTTAAACCAAAGCCGGGCTTTTATA
>JAMCVT010000064.1 GCA_023475565.1 Actinomycetota bacterium | reverse complement strand
GACAATAAAGACTTGCAGGATGAGTATTTTTCTAGAGGATTTTGCCCAAACTGGTAGTATGTTAAATGGTAATAAATGGTTAGTTAATTCCTTAAGGAAAACAGTATGCGGATTTCTTCTTATCTCGGCAGCGGCCATGGCGGCCGCCGGGCTCTGGCTGGACCACAGGGGATCGTCGGTCCCCCTGGACTCCGGAAGCCTAATCAGGTTTCACGTTATAGCAAACAGCGACTCTTACGCCGACCAGGCCCTCAAGCTTAGAGTAAGGGACGAGGTAGTCAGGGCGGTGGGGCCGGTCCTTAAAGGGTCTGGTAATATAGAAGAGGCCAGGCAAAGGGTGGATGAAAACATTGGCCTGATAACCTCCACTGCAGTCACCACCATAAACAGCAGCGGCTGCAGCTATCCGGTAAGGGTAGTCCACGGAAATTTTCAGTTTCCCGAAAAGACCTACCGGGTGGCCCGGGGCGGCGGGGGTGAGGAGGATATTACCCTTCCCGCCGGTGAATACGAGGCTGTCAGGGTGGTCATCGGGGAAGGCAGGGGGGCCAACTGGTGGTGCGTTCTGTTTCCTCCTCTATGCTTCGTAAACCCTCCGGAAGGGGAAGGCGGCGGCAGCACCCCGGCCGGGAGCGGTGCAGAAGTTCCTGCCGGAGCGCCGCCTGCCTTCAGGTACGATTATACAGAGCCGGGGGTGGCGTCGGAACTGCCCCGGGTGGAGTACAGGTTTAAGGTAGTGGAATGGATAAAAGCTTATACTGAGGGTTAAACCTGTCGGAATACAGAATTAAGAATTCAGAAGCCAGAATGGCTTGAGCATTTCTTATAAGCTATTTGAGCCTTAAAAGCGACTCACCAACGCGGGCTTTTTTTTGCAGGAAATTAGATGACGCTTTAAAGTGCTAAATTTGATTTTGTATTAGCGGGTAGGGTTTACTGTTTATTCTAACCCAGGGAAGCAATAAAAAATGTCTTTCAATATTCTGGATTCTGAATTCCGCCGTCTGTAAGACGGCACCGCCGCAGTACCGGCGGTTTTTTATTTTTAGGGACAGTTCAGATCAGGGCACATCTCTCATATACATAATGTAACACGGGGGGTGTCCATAAAATGGTAAAAATTTCAGACCTCAGGCTGAGGGAAGTAATAAATATCACCGACGGCAGGCGGCTGGGACCTATTAAGGATATAGACATAGATCTGGAAGAAGGCCGTATTAACGCCATTATTCTACCCTTTCCCGGGGCCAGGCTCATCGGTTTTTTCAGCAGGGAAAATGAAATAGTCATTCCCTGGGATAAAATAATAAGGATTGGGGTGGACGTGATACTGGTGGAGCTTAACATCCCCCAGGATGACCGGGGAGGTTATTACCAGGGCAGAGGGCGTCTGTAGCGTAAGGTGGGAGGTCTCCCTTTTCAAATGTCAAATCTGTAAATATTGTAAAAATTTAAATTAACAGCACGGAGGGAATTATTTCTCTCCTTTTTTAATTGCTGGTTCATTTTTCCCTTTTGCTGGGTTACCCAATATATAGTATAATGATTTCAGTAGACATACTATATAATGTTAGAGACCGGTTAAAATACAGGTTAGGCGGTGTATCAATGAGATGTCCTTATTGCGGATATTCGGACAGCAGGGTGCTTGATTCGAGGCCCGTGGAGGAAGGCCATTCCATCCGCCGCCGGAGGGAGTGCGGCGGGTGCGCCCGGCGTTTCACCACCTACGAGAGGTTTGATGAGGTACCCCTGATGGTGGTGAAAAAAGACGGCAGGAGGGAGCCTTTAAGCAACAAGAAACTTTTGGCGGGACTGGCCAAAGCCTGTCAAAAAAGACCTGTGTCCATGGAGAAGCTTTCTGCCGCCGCCGATACCATCGAGCGGGACCTTCGCAATAAGGTGGAGGCCGAGGTCAGCAGCCGGGAAATAGGTGAAAAGGTGATGGAATACTTAAGGGAGCTGGACGAGGTGGCCTATGTCAGATTTGCCTCGGTGTACCGGGAGTTCCGTGATATTCAGAGTTTCCTCGGCGAGATAGAGAAACTTATAGGAGTAAAGAGGCAGAGGGGAGATAGCGCCGGGGGCGAGTGAAACCCGGGATTGGCGCCCGCCGGCTGTTTTATTGGCAAGGAGGCCTGCCAGCGTTCAGGGCTATCAGAAAAAGAGACGGGCGTGAAATGCTCTTTTAATGAATGATTAACTGGTAAAGGAGTCGAAATCGGATGGAATTGACAGAAAACGGCCAGAAGGTATTTGATGCGCGTTATGCGCAGAGGGATGAGAGCGGCGGGGTGGTTGAGAGTTTTGAGCAGGCTGTTTACCGCCTGGCCGGGGCGGCAGCCAAGGCCGAAAAGGAGAACAAAAAAAAGTGGGAAAAGAAATTCTCTTCTGTGATAGGGGATTTACTTTTTGTCCCGTCAACACCAATATGGGCAAACATAGGCAAATCCGACCGGCCCTGGCAGCCAGGCGCCTGTTTTGTTCTGGAAGTGGAGGACAGCCTGGATTCCATGTACCAGACTCTCAAGGAAACCGCCATGGTGTTTAAGTCCGGGGGCGGTGTGGGCTATAATTTCAGCAGCATCAGGCCCAGGGGCTCCCTGGTCCTTTCCACCAAGGGCAAGGCCTCCGGGGTGGTGGAGCTTATTAAACTCTACGATGCATCGTCAAATATGGTTATGCAGGGAGGAGTGCGCAGGGGCGCCTCCATGGGGATTCTAAACATTGACCACCCGGAGATTATGGACTTCATCAACTCAAAACTGGATGGCTGCCTGGCCAATTTCAACATTTCCGTGGGAGTCAGTGACGCCTTCATGGAAGCCCTGGATCAGGATAAAGAGTGGCCGCTGTCGTTCAACGGCCAGGTATACAAAACCGTACCGGCCAGGGACTTGTGGGAAAACATAACCAGGGCGGCCCATGCCTGCGGTGATCCCGGGGTAATCTTTATCGACCGCCTGCAGCAGTATAATCCTGTGCCCGGCAGACTGCTGAATTGTACCAACCCATGTGTGACAAGCGACACGTGGGTGATGACAAGTGAGGGTCCCCGGCAGGTATGGGAACTTGTGGGCCGTCAGCTTGATGTAATCGTAAACGGAAAAGCCTATAAGACAGGAAAAGACGGCTTCTTTAAGACAGGAACAAAGCCTGTTGTAAAATTGCGTACACGTGAGGGGTATGCTCTTCGGCTTACTGCTGACCACAAAATACTGCGGGTGGCCGATAAAACACGTTATCGAATCAACCATGAATGGGTATCCGTCGATGATCTTAAAGCCGGAGATCAAATTATTCTGCAAAATCACAGGCCGCTAACCGGGTGGCCTGGTAAACTAACCGAAGGTGAAGGATATCTGCTGGGCCTTTTGGTCGGGGACGGGACATTAAAAAAGGAAACCGCTATTCTTAGCGCCTGGACTAAAAAACAAGTTGTCAACAATTCTGAGACTGAAGACGGAACGATTTCAGTTATGACACTGGCCATGAAAAACGCTGTATTGTTACGTAACCGATCGGATTTCACCGGCTGGGTACCTGTTAAAGGACGAAATGAATACCGCCTTAAGTCAGGCAGTATTAAAGCGCTGGCTGGAGATGTCGGCATGAATCCGGGCAATAAAACCGTTACACCTGGTATAGAGCAGCTTTCATACGAAGGTTATTGTGGCTTCCTGCGAGGTTTATTTGATGCCGATGGAACGGTTATAGGAGATCTAAGAAAAGGCGCCAGTATCCGTCTGGCGCAAAGTAATTATGACCTATTGTGTGCCGTTCAGCGGATGTTGCTTCGCCTTGGTATAGTTAGTAAAATTTATGAGGAACGGCGTCCGCCCGGCAAGAAAATTTTGCCTGACGGGAAAGGGCAAAAAGAGTATAGCATTAAGGCTCAACATGAACTGGTCATCAGCAATGACAACATATCTGTCTTTGCCGGGCGGATTGGCTTTGGTAACAGTGAAAAAGCCGGCAAACTTAAATTTATCCTCGGAAATTATAGGCGAGAATTTAATCGGGAACGTTATACAGCAACAGTAATGTCGGTTGAAGAAGATGGAAGCGAGGATGTTTTTGACGTACAGGTGCCGGGGGTCAATGCATTTGACGCCAACGGCATTTATGCTCACAACTGCGGAGAGCAGCCCCTCAGTCCCGGTGAGTCCTGCCTTCTGGGCAGTATAAATCTGGCCCGGATGATGACGGAGGACGGCGGCCTTAACCGGGAGCTGCTGGACAGCACAGTGGGCATCGCCCTGCGCTTCCTGGACAACCTTATAGATGTGGCCCAGTACCCTCTGCCCAGGATTGAAAAGTCCACCAAGGCAACCCGCAAGGTAGGGCTTGGCTTCACCGGGCTGCATGATGCCCTGATAAGGTCGGGGCTGGCCTACGACTCGGAAGAGGGCAGGATGTTTGCCGGTGATCTGACCCGGCGGATCCAGGAGGCGGCACATGAGACCTCAAGAGATCTGGCTGCTGAAAAGGGCTGTTTCCCCGATTGGGAGAACAGCATTTACCACCCGGGTGATAAGCACCGGAATGCCGCCTGCATAACCATTGCCCCCACGGGAAGCGTAACGGCCATGGCCGGGTGTGAGGGCTACGGGGTAGAGCCGATATTTGCGGTGGCCTACACCAAAAAAACAAATGTGGCCGGCGATTTTGAGGTGTTTTCACCCCTTTTCCTGGAGGCATGCAAAAAGCATGGTATTCCCCAGGAAATACTGTCAGAGGTGGCCAAAACAGGCTCCTGTCAAAACATAGAAGGTATTCCGGAACAGATAGCCGGGGTTTTCAAAGGTGCCCAGGACATCTCCTATATGGACCATATATTGATGCAGGCGGAGGTGCAGAAGTATGTGGAAAACGCAGTCAGCAAAACCATTAACCTCCCTTCCACGGCAGCGCCGGAGGACATAAGAGAGTGTTATCGCCTGGCTTATGATCTGAATCTTAAAGGTATCACAGTCTTTAGGGACGGCTGCAAGAAGGGTACGGTAAGTGTGGGCAAAGGCAGAGATCAGGCCGCACCCGGTGAGCTGAAGAGGGGCGAGATACTTCCGCGGCCTGTGAGCGCCCACGGTGTGACACACCGGCTGGACACCGGCTGCGGTAAAATATATCTTACGGTGAATTATCAGACTGACAGCGGCAAGATAATGGAAACCTTCATTACCACCGGATCTGACGGCGGCTGCCTGGTGTACACCGAGGCCACCTCGAGGCTGATCAGCCTGGCCATACGGGGAGGGATAGGTGTTGATGAGATAATCGAGCAGCTGACCGGAACACATTCCTGCGCTTCGTATATGCTGGCCAGAGGCAAGGGTAAGGAACTGTCACCCGGTAAGTCCTGCGCCTCGGCTATTGCCAGAAAGCTGGATGAAATTAAGGCTGAGCTGGCCGCCAAGTGTAATGGGCACTCTGGTGACCTGACCAATGGTGTGGAGGAGTCTATGAAGTGTGAGGTCTGCGGGCATAAACTGAATCGGGCCGAAGGCTGCCTGGTGTGCAGGAACTGCGGGTTTTCGAAATGCTAGCTTTTGCTTATGGGTAATACCTCCGGTCGGAATACAGGAGTCAGAATTCAGAATACAGAATGGTCCGGGCATTCCTGATATGTTTGCAAATACTGAAGGATACTGGATCGTTCCGGAATTCTGCTCTCAAAGCCCGACATATGTGTGCATATTCTGGATTCCGCCGTCTGCAAGACGGCACCGCCCGAAAGGCGGGTTTTTTTTGGGTGCATATAAAGAAGTATGCCGTCAAAAGCTATAAAAAAAACTGCGGGACGGTGGAGAATGCTTTTAGGGATAATCAGGGCGCTGATACTTTTCACTACTGTGGTAGTGTTTTTAAGGCTGATGGGGAAGAGGCAGATAGGCCAGCTGCAGCCCTACGAGCTGGTGATAATAATAATGCTTTCGGAGCTGGCCGCCATCCCCATGGAGAATACCGGGATACCCCTGGTCAGCGGGCTGGTGCCTATTTTTACCCTGCTGGTGGCCCAGGTGTTTCTGTCGGTGGTTTCTCTTAAAAGTGAAAATGCCCGGCGGATAATATGCGGAACCCCCAGTGTGCTGGTAGAAAATGGAAAAATCATTGAGGGTGAGCTGAGAAAAATAAGGTACAACATAAATGACCTTATGGAGCAGCTCAGGGCTAAGAATATGCCCAATATAGCCGACGTGGAATTTGCCATACTGGAGACCAGCGGTGAGTTAAGCGTTATCCCCAAGTCCCAGAAGAGGCCCCTGGTGCCCGCCGACATTAGTCTGCCTACAAAATATGAAGGTATTTCGACCACCCTGATTATAGATGGTTACGTTTTTAAAAAGAATCTGGCCAATATGAATCTCAGTAAGGATTGGCTTAAAGGTGAGCTGAAAAAATTCGGTATAAATGATTTGAAAGAAGTGCTTTTTGCCAGCATTGATACTGAAGGAAGGCTGTTTTACCAGGCCAAGTCAAAAAAAGCGGTATAAAAAAGTATAGGGAGAATGATATGCGTTTATTGGCAGCGCTGCTTATAATTTTTGCCGGTGTTGTGGTGCTGGGCGGCTGGACAAATCACAAGCTGGAGGCGTCCACCGGCGACCTGCTAGAAAAAATAGACTCCCTGGCCGGGGATGTTGAAAAAAAAGACTGGGACGGGGCTCGGAAGGGGACGGCCAGACTGGAAAGCACCTGGAAGGAAAAAGCGGGCTGGTGGCCTGTCCTGCTGGATCACCAGGAAATGGACAATATTGAGTTTTCACTGGCCAGGGTGAAAGAATATGTTTCAGCACGTGATAGGGCCCTTTCCAGAGGGCAGATATCCGAACTTAGGGAAATGGTCAGGCATATACCCGAAAAGGAAGCGGTCACCCTCAAAAACATATTTTAAGGGGAAATGGCGGACATGAAATTAGTCTGGCGATAGGCGCACAGGCTATTTTTCTGTCTTTTTGCCGCCCAGCCCACGGATGACAGCCACCGCCAGCATTGTCAGGGGGAGTATTAGTCCCGGCACCATTGCGTAAGGAAACCATATTTGGGAGGCAAAGTACGTTTCCTCCACGTAGTTTTCATAAACAAGCTGGGACAGGGCCAGCATGAGGACGCCGGCGGGGAGTACCAGAGGCCTGTAATCCTTCAGGTTAAGCAGCTGGGCAAGGCCCAGAACAAAGGAGTAGAAGCACACCGATATTTTCATGAAGCCCAGGAAAATCCACGCTATTATCACTATGGACTCTATCCGCTGTATAATATTGAAAATATCTATCATTCTGACTGTTTCCAGCACGGGGAACCACAGCCTGACTGTGGTGGCCGGGCCCAATACCAGCAGGGTCCTTAAAACAATAAAAAACAAGAGAGCTCCTCCGGCCAGCCCGCCAGTGACCAGAGCCTTTCTTCCCTTCCCGGGGCTGTTTAGAAAAGGGATAATCATTGTGAAAAGCACAGTCTCGGCGTAGGGAAAACCTATCACCACAAGTGAGCCTGCTATCACAGGCCGCACACCGTTTTCCATGACAGGCAGTATCCTTTTAAACTCCATTTCCGGAATCCCCAGGGCAAATATAATCAGTATCAGAAGAATCATGAACGGGATTATCAGCTTATTCACCCTGGCCAGCACTTCCACTCCCATTCGGGTCCCCATGGCAACCAGTATGACAATAATGGAGTCAGGCACAATCATGGGGGTGTGCTGGAGAACGGTGGCGCTTAGGAAGTCGCCGAAATTTCTTACCACCAGGCTGCCCAGGTGCAGCGAGAACCAGGTCATGATCAGCCCCGCCAGCATACCCAGGTATTTCCCCAGTATTTCCCTGCTGTACTGGACAAAAGTCTTACCGGGGAACATCATGGAAAGTGAGGCAAAGTTATATATAACCGCCTGCCCGGCAACGATTGAAATTAACATGGATACCCAGGCATCCTGTTTCGCCGATGAGGCTACAGCCGACGGTATAAGTAATATGGAGCTCCCCAGGAGAAAAGAAATCATCATCCAGGTGACCTGCTTTGAAGATATTTTCCCATTCTCCATCATGCTGGAAACCTCCCGGCTGTATCGGCCGTCAGGACAGTAATTTTTCTATAATACGGGAAACCGGCTCAAAAACGGCCATAATCACCTTTGTCGGGTTGGGCAGGGGAATATCAAGCGCCTGACCGTAGCTGTAAAGCATGCCGATAAGGAGCAAAACGGAAAAGGCCGCCAGTTCCCGCCACATTTTATTCCTGACCAGGGCCGGCGCCTCAATGGCTATGATGGCTATAAACACCAGGCTCAGTAAAAAAATCATTTCCCATCCCCCGTTACTGCAGTTACCTCTGTTTTGGCTCGGTGGGCTTGGTAATGAGCCCGGTGCGGCGTATTTTTGTTTTCACTCCCACCTGCACCTGGACTTCCGGATACAATTCCGGCCACCTGCTTTTCATTTCCTTCCACTGGCGGGGATATTTCCGGTGCAGAGCCTCGCCGAAACCAAACACATCCACGCCGTATTCCTGCTGGGCCCTGGCCAGGGCAGACTCTATTTCCCCCTGTATGGCCCGGGCCTGCAGCTCCTCAAGCTTTTTTATGACTTCAGGCTTTACTACGTCCAGTTCCCCGGTGGTTTCTCCCAGGTTGCTTTCTTCGTCTATTTCTACCGTCATTATGATTTGCCCGTCCTTAATCCGGGGACTAAGCTTTGTTTTAGACCTGATTATCTCCAGGGTGATGATCCGGTCCTTCTGGTCGGGGTCGGGGATGTCTATAACTCCTCCCTTTACCTTTCCCCTTACCCATAAAAGCCCTCTGCTCTCCCCGGGATTTAACCACCCCACCATTTTGTCGCGCCGGAAAAGGGCTGTGCCGTTAATCTGGACAATCTGGTGGGGTTCCGCAATGTGTCCCTCGGCCAGCCTGTTTTTATGTTCCGGGGGAGAGGCCTTGTTGATTTCTCTTTCCAGCACGGCGGTATAGGGCTGGGTGCCTTCGGACTCCATCATTTCCAAAAAATCGCCAAGCTTTTGAACAGCATACTGGGAAGTAAGGTCCCGCTCATTAATAATGCCCACCACCCGCTGAGACGGGTTGGCCTCCAGGCGGCCCGGCTCATCCATCAGGGCGTTGAGCTGTCCTTTACCCACCAATAGCCAGGTGGTGCGCCTTATCTGGGGATGCCGTTCAAAAAAATCGGTTATTTCCCTTACACCCCTCTCCCTGGCCAGTTCCTCGGATATTATAATCACCTGGTTGTGGGCGAAAAAGAGTTGGCGGGGGGTTTCCCGTGATAATCCACGGATGGCGTCATAGATGGTGCTCCCCTCGCCCAGGCGGTTCCGGTAGGGCTTGCTGGCCGTTCCTCCTACCATGGCCCCGCCCCCGCCGCCTCCTTTTCCCAGAGCGGTGGGGTTGATATTCTGTACAATAACTCTCACCTTGCCGCCCGGGGCTGACTCTATGCCGGTGGACAGAACGATCCCCAGCCGCTCCACCTCCCGCCTGTCCCAGCAGGATGGCTGGGTGAGTAAAAGGGTTATGAGCATTAAAGCCAGTAGGGTCTTTTTAATATGCCTCATTTGTTTTACCCCTTATTGCCCCCCGGATCAGGGGGGGCAGGTTTAAGCCCGGAGCTCTGGCGGCGGCGGTTTTTAGAAGAGATATCGGCAGGGCGCCGGTCCATTGCCCACCAGGGGGCCCGAATGGCCACATCTTTCATATCGCCGGGGTGGAAGGGAGATATGGAGTCCATGTAGGGAACCCCGAAGGAGCGGAGCCCGGCCAGGTGAATCAGTATGGCCAGTATCCCCGTCATTACCCCGAACAGTCCCAGGGTTCCCGCCAGCAGCATCATGGGGAAGCGCAGCAGCCGCATGGTAAGGGCAATATTAAAGGCAGGGTTCATAAAGGAGGCTATGCCGGTTACCGCCACTACTATTACCATGAGCGGGGAAACAATGTTGGCCTGTATGGCGGCCTGACCGATTACCAGGGCCCCCACTATGCTTACTGCCTGGCCCACCGCTCTGGGCAGGCGGATGCCGGCCTCCCGCAGGGCCTCAAAGGTAAATTCCATCAGCAGTGCCTCCACCAGGGCCGGAAAGGGCACCCCCTCCCGGGCGGCCGCCAGGCTTATCAAAAGCCTGGTGGGGATCATCTCCTGGTGGAAGGTAGTAATGGCTATATACAGTGACGGCAGGACCAGGGAAATAACGAAGGCTGTGTACCTTACCCACCTTATGGCGGTGCTCAGGAAATAGCGCTCGTAATAGTCCTCGGGGGACTGCATGAAGGTTATGAATGGCGCCGGCGCCACCAGGGCAACGGGAGTGCCGTCGGTAAGTATGGCCACCCGGCCCTCCAGAAGGGCGGCGGCCACCTTGTCCGGCCTCTCGGTGTGCAGAATCTGAGGAAAGGGCGAGTAGGGGCTGTCCTCTATAAATTCTTCCAGGTAGCTGCTTTCCAGTATGCCGTCTATGTCAATCCGGGAGATACGGCTTATAACCTCGGCCACCAGGGAGGAATCGGCCAGTCCGTTAATATAGGCAATGGTTACTGAGGTGTTGGTCTTCCTGCCCACCTGGATATCCCTGAAAAAAAGGTCAGGTGATCTGAGTTTGCGCCGGATAAGGGTGATGTTGGTGCGCAGTGTCTCAGTAAACCCCTCCCGGGGCCCCCTTACCAGCACCTCTGAGGGGGGCTCCTCTATACTCCTGGTTTGCCAGCCCTTTACATCTATTGCCAGCCCCGTGCCAAGCCCGTCTATAAGGAGGGCGGCGTCACCGTACAGCACGCCGGCTATCACATCTCCCATAAAGGCTGTGCTCTTTACCTCGGAGGCCGTAATGCCGGAGTTTTCCACCAAATCCAGCAGCTGTTCTTTTTGGCAATCCATCCCGGCCATGCGGGATTCCAGCATCAGTGGCTTTATTATCTCAGCGCTTATTATTTTTTTTTCGATCATCCCGTCCACATAGACCACAACGGCCTCTGCCCGGTCCGCCAGTCCTATGCGGAAAGTCCTGAAAACAACATCGCTGTTATGCCCCAGAACGCCCTTAAGTATATCCAGATTTTCGGCCAGGCGGTCTGATACCGGCATCTTTTCCAATTCTTCCATTTCATATGCCTGCCGGTTGCCGGCCTTTTCGTTCTCCTTTGGGGAATCTTTTTTTCCCCTGTTTCTTTTTCTCATATACTTTTTAACAAGCCGGGACATAACAGCCCTTCCCCCGAAAGGATTTTGAATTCTTTTTTAATATCCTACAGAGGAGGCGCCTTTATTCTGTTATGCCTGTTTTTTAAATCAGGGGCGTATTTTCCGGCACGGCATATTAACGCTGCGGCTGGGTTATCATAACGCATACAGGTTTTATAAACGGTCCGGGACCGGCCGCGGGGGGGGGGGGCTTTAGAAATGCTGGAGCGGGGCCGAATTTCCTGTGTCCAGACTGTCTACATGCTCATGAATGTTGTGGGGGCCACTTCGGTTGTATTCCTGCCCGGCACATCGGCGGCCGCCGGCGGGAGGGATGCCTGGATGGCGCCGCTGCTGGCCATAGTGCCGGGTATTTACCTGGCCTTCATTATTTATTTACTGGGTAAAAGGTTTCCCGGCCGCACTCTTATAGAGTACCTTCAGATGGTGCTGGGCGCCTGGACTGGTAAACTGGCCGGATTACTGTATATTCTCTTTTTTTTACACACCAATGCTATTATAATCAGGGAGTTCGGGGAGTTATTGGCATCTCTGGTGCTGCCGCTGACCCCCCCGGCTGTCACGCAAGTCATAATACTGCTGCTATGCGCCTGGGCGGTCAGGGGGGGGCTGGAAATACAGGCCAGGGTTATGGAATTTGCCTATCCTTTTGTGCTCGTTTTGCTTATGGCAGCTATACTGCTTACAGTTAACAAAATAGATTTTACCAACCTTCTGCCGATACTGGAAAACGGCTTTAAGCCGGTGGTCAGGGCTTTCCTGAACCCGATGGGGTGGAGGGGGGAAATAATTCTTCTGGCCATGATATTTCCTTTTATGGCCAGGCCTGATCAGGGGGGCCGGTGCGCCTGCATAGCCGTGACAGCCATCGGGCTCATACTGGCCGTTGACGCTATGATCAACACAGTGGTATTCGGCCCCACGGTTGCCCGCCTGACCTTTCCCACCTTTTCTCTGGTTAGGATGGTGAATGTGGCTGATTTTATTGAAAGAATAGAATCGGTGCTGGTGGCCATATGGGTAATAGGTATGTTTGGGAAGGTGGCACTTTTCTATTACGCCACAGTAATAGGGATCGCCCAGGTGGCCGGGCTGCGGGATTACCGGCCCCTGGTGCTTCCGGTAGGGGTATTGCTGGCTGCACTTTCGCTGCTGGTGGCGGACAACGCCAGTGAATTGCTGGCCTACATAACCAGGGGCTTTTATCCCTACGCCTATTTATTTGAGTATATTATCCCCACTGTGCTGCTGGCGGTGGCCGCTGCCAGGGGAATAAAAACCGGTAAAGGGGAGGTGTGAGCTGATGATGGAAAAGGCCGGTAGCCGCAGTGTGTCCTCCTTTATTTTTTATCTAAACATTCTTCCCCTGGCCTGAGCTTTTCCCGTGGCCTCGGTGGCAGGCCGGGACACCTGGATGGTGGGCTTTGTTTTTCTTTTGTACGGCATATTCTTTATAAAGCTTATGTTTTCACCCAGAGTATATTCTCCGGGCCGGGGTCTGGCGGGACAGGCCGCCTCCCGCCTGGGCCCCTTGGGGGTGGCTCTTACCCTGGTGGCGGCAGCCTATATTTTTATGGTGCTGCTTATTAATCTAGCCGACTTTGTTGATTTTTTTGAGCTGGTAATGTCCCGTACCCCCTCTGGTATTTTTAGGGGGACTCTGCTTATTCTTTCTACCGCTGTACTTGTCTCCGGTGTGGAGGTACTGGGAAGGGTGGCCTTTATACTGCTTCCGGGGGTTGTTCTTTTATTGCTGGGGGGTGCTGCCGGGAACCTGCCGTCCTTTGAGGCCGGGACCCTCCTGCCCCTGCTGGAGAGAGGTCCGGAGCCCGTCATCAGGGCAGGCTTTATGCAGGTATCCTACACCAGTGAGATAATTGCCCTGGGCTTTCTGGCCGGGCGCCTGGGGTGCCGCGCCGGGCAGGTGAGAAGGGCTTCTTACCTGGGCCTTTCCATAGTGGTACTGCTGTTCTTCGGGGTGTCTTTTTTTCTATTCGGGGTATTGGGGGAAGATTACGCCATGAGGTCAAACTTTAAGGTGTTCAGCCTTTTCCATTACGGGGTAAAGGATTCCTCCACAGGATTTGAAAGCCTGTTTATACTGTTCTGGGTATCTGTTTTCTTCATCAAGGCGTCACTTCTCCAGGGGGCGCTTGGCGAGGCCCTGGGGGAAATTACATCCATCAGGCCTGGCGGCTTTTGCCGTTTCATTTTTTCTATTTGACAACAGAATGACATTGCTGCAGTTTTATGCCGATTATTTTCCGGTTTTCTCAATTCCGCTCACCCTTTCTTTCCTGGTGCTTATTTATCTGTTTTCAGGAAAAGATATGGGAGGTGAAAATTGAGATGGGGAGACTGGCGTAAAAAAGGATTTATATGGCTAACGGAGAATAGCTTTTACCGGAGGTGATAATATTGTCCATATTTGATCAGGCCCTGGCCCTGGGCAAAGGGATTGCCGACACCAGGGAATATGCGGAAATGCAGGCGGCTGAAAATGCTGTAAAAGGCAGTCCCGGGGCACTTCAGGTGGTTAAGGACTACCAGGACCTGCAGCAGTCCTACTACAAGATGCAGATGGCGGGACAGAAGCTTACCGAGGAACACCTGAAAAAGCTGACCGAGGCTGAGAATGAGGCCATGTCCAATAATGTTGTCAAGGATTATTATGACACCAGAATGAAATTCCATCAGGTAGTGGAAAAGGTTAACTCCAAGATACAGGAGGGCATCACCGGGGTTGATCCCGACAGCTGCGGCTGCGGCTGCGGTGGAAACCACGGTTAAAATGACCTGCCATAAGATTGTTTTTAGGAAGCTTATTCGACGGAAACCGGCCTTCGTTTTGTGGTTTTTTGGATTGACCTGCAGCTTTAGAACCCTTGACCCCGGGTCTTTTTTTTTGCCACAGGGACACAGAGAGTTATGATCCCGGCCTGTATTCCGACTGCGCAAGAATTTCAGTATAAGCGTATTTACCACCTCCAAACGGCACCTTTCTATCATCTTTTCATAAGATGGTATAACACTACTGTGTTTGGAAGGAGGTAATTAATTTGCCGCAGTTTTACACGGTAAGAACCGGTGACACCCTTTCAGCTATAGCCGGGGAAACGGGGACCACGGTGGAAAACCTGCTGGCGTTGAACCAGATAGCCGATCCCAATATGATATTTCCGGGCCAGACGCTTGTAGTCAGTGCCGACGGGGTTGAGACCGGGACACAGGGCCGCAACGCGAACAGCAGGGTGGTAGACGGTCTGCTTTATACCATTGTTACCAATAGGAGGACATACAGGCGTGGCGAGCCGGTGAACATAACCCTGGTAAAGACCAATATTTCTTCTAACCCCAGAACGCTGACCTACACAACCGGACAGAGGTTTGATTTTGAAGCGGTGCGGCCCGACGGTACAGTGGTATGGAGGTGGTCCCGGGACAGGGTGTTTAGCCAGCAGACTGCCACCATAACCCTTCGGCCCGGGGAAAATCAGGTCTTTACAGCCACCTGGGATCAGCGCAACCAGCAGGGAAATCTGGTACTCCCGCAGGAGATAACCATCCGTGGGTACAACTGGGCCCAGGGCCTGAGAAACCGGTTTGTTTCAGTAAGGATTGAAATAATACGCTCTGCAACCACTTCCCCGCCCACCATCCCGCCCACAACTCCACGGCCGTCTGAGTGCCGCCCGGGAGTAAACCTGCTGCAAAATGCGGGATTTGAGGTGTGGCCCAATCCTGATTCACCTCCTCCCCGCTGGCAGGGTGTAAACGTGTCCCGCCAGGAGTTTATCCGCCACATGGGGGTTTATTCGGCCAGGCTGGGAACCAGTCCCACCAGAAGGGCAACACTTTCCCAGACTATTTCCGCAGCCGGTGGAAGGTTATACAGGTTGGCCTACTGGGTGAGAGAGATTCCTCAGGTTCCTCCGGGGAGCAATTTCAGGTTCAATGTAAGGGTGTTTTTCTACAATGCGGCCGGACAGCTCATCAGTACGGCGGACCCCGAGTATACCGAGGATTTCATTCCTGAAAATTTCATCCAGTTCAGTTTCACTACCGGGTTAACCCCCCCGCAAACCAGGAGCCTGGAGGTTCGCTTTATCTTCACCCCGGAATCGGGGAATAATAACGCCATGGCCCTGGACGACATATTTTTGGAGTGCATTAGATAGTCGCCGGCCGTCATACGTCAGCCGCCGGTATAGAAGGCATTGGACCAACGGTCCAATGCCTGTTTAATTTCAAGTATAACAGAATATGAAATCTGCAGAATTAGGGTATTCGGATTTCAGGCTCCGAATGCCCGGAAAAGTAAAATTAGTAACATGCATTCTCAAATGTGTAACAACAAAAAGGCATAAAAGAGCTAAACATGAGTGTGTTTATAAAACGTGTACTTTTTTTCCAAGGGCTCGATGAAGTTGAATCGCTGTAACATTGGCTTTGGCAGTATTTAGCGGAGTCCACAGTAGCATGGCAGTGGTATCGGTTTCTTTAATAATTTCAGATAGATATCTGTCAACCCATTTAGGCCGTTCAACCTTCAATGCTAATTCTGCATTCCCTCTAATTATGGTGATGGAATCGCTTATATGGGAAATATATTCGTCACGTTTAGCCTTGTTCATGATGCTGTAATCCTTTCGAAGATATACAATACAAAGACATGATGACAGTCGGGTTGGCTGGGCTGGAAATTAAAGAGGTCATTCGACAAAGTAAATGACCTCAAAATACTGATGTCTTAAGTCCGGCGTCCGACGGCTGACGGCTATTAATGCCCGCAGGAACCGCAGTTGGTGGAGGTGCACCCTCCGCAGCCGCTGCCGCCCGATCCGCCCAATTCTTCCTTGCCGGCGCCCCTGGCGGCGAAACCGCTCATTACCCGGCTGGGGCCAGTGGCTCCACATTTGGGGCAGGACAGCTTTTCCCCGTTGTCTCCAATGCTGCAAAGTTTTTCAAATCTTTTACCGCAGGAGGCGCACTTAAATTCATATATAGGCATTCTTAAAACCTCCGTTGACTGTAGAAATAATTTTTCCTCAGATAAAGATTAAGCATTTTCTCTTACAATGTCAAGGGTTGGACCTGGAAGACAACCTTAAGAGCTATTCCTTTCAGGGAGGATTTGCGTTTACGAAAGAGGAATTACTATGTAATTAACTGTATCAAAAAAGGAGAAAATGACGATGAAGCTTACTTTTTTAGGGGCTGCGGGTACAGTAACCGGTTCCTGCTTTCTTATCGAGACCGGGGCCTCCAGGGTGATGGTGGACTGTGGGATGTTCCAGGGACCCCGGCTTATAAGGGAAAGGAACTACCAGAAATTCCAGGTAAGTCCCGCCACGGTGGATTATCTGCTGCTTACCCACGCCCATATAGACCACAGCGGGCTTATACCAAAATTTATCAAAAATGGGTTTAAAGGAAAGATTTATGCCACTGCGGCCACCGTCGATCTCTGCGGGATAATGCTCCCCGACAGCGGGTTCATTCAGGAGATGGAGGTGGAGAGGCTAAACCGCAAGAACAAAAGGGCGGGCCGGCCTCTGGTGGAACCCATATATAATGCCGAGGACGCCAGGGCCTCCCTCAGATATTTATACAAAGTTTCCTACGGTGAGACAATAAACCTCACTCCGGAAATTAAGGCCCGTTTTATCAACGCCGGTCATATACTGGGGTCGGCCATACTGGAGGTATGGGTAAGAGAGGGATCCGAGCAGACCAAGCTGGTATTTTCCGGTGACCTGGGAACTCCGGGAAAACCTTATATTGAAGACCCGGCAGTGGTGGCCGGGGCCGATTATCTGATTATGGAGTCCACGTACGGGGCCAGGCTGCACGAAGACTCAGCCAACAAGCTGGACCTGCTGCATAAGGTAATTTGGGAGACGTACCGCAAGGGCGGCAACCTTGTAATTCCAGCCTTTGCCGTGGAGCGTACCCAGGACCTTCTTTATGACATCAACCTGCTGGTAAAGGATGGCCGCTTCCCCCCCATGGATGTGTATATTGACAGCCCCATGGCCATTGCCGCCACCGAGGTTTTCAAGCTGCACCAGGAATGCTTTGACAATGAAACCAGGGCCATTATGTGCGGGGCGGACAGTCCCTTTGAAATGCCCAACCTCAGGTATTCCAGGACCACCGAAGAGTCTGTGGCCTTAAACAATATAAAGGGCGGCGCGCTTATCCTTTCAGCCAGCGGCATGTGTGATGCCGGCAGGATCAAGCACCACCTGAGGCACAACCTCTGGAGGCCTGAAAGCACCGTTCTTTTTGTGGGCTATCAGGCTCCCGGAACCAAGGGGAGACAGCTGCTGGACGGAGCGGAGTTTATCAGGATTCACGGCGAGGAGGTAAAGGTGAGGGCGGATATAAGGGAGATTGACGGTTATTCCTCCCACGCAGACCAGAAAGGCCTTTTGGACTGGCTGGGAACCTTCACCAGCCTGCCCAAAAAAATATTCCTGGTGCATGGTGAAACCCAATCCTGCACCACTTTAGCCGGGCTTATAAAGGAAAAGTTTGGTGTGGAAACTGTTATTCCGCAGTGGCTGGAGTCAATTGAGGTGACGCCGGGCATAGTATTTACAGAGGATCAGGTACTGCAGGCCCATTCTGCGGTGGCGGCCAAACTGCAGCGCGCGCTGGAGGACGGATCGGTGAAGGGAGACTACGCCGCTATTGTCAAGCAGCTCAACGACTTGAACGGGCTGATAGAAAGGCTGAGCAGCAAAGAGGCATAGACTTGCTTACAGGCTGGTCTCTGCGGTCGGAATACAGAAGCCAGGAGTCAGAATCCAGAATAATTAAAATGCCTGAATTCTTTGATTCCTGTTTTAAAGTCTGTGCAGGAAAGGAAGAAATAATTGTCGGGCTTTAGAATTGTTACATCGGGAAGTATTCAATACATTTCCTTTGATATTTTTGAGCGGACCGGGCTGGTGAAACATGCTTTTACCACCAGGCTGGGCGGGGTGAGCGGGAGGGCTTTCCGGGAACTCAACCTGGCCTCTCACGTTGGGGACGATCCCGGGGCGGTGCTGGAAAACAGGAAAAGGATCTGTGCGGCCCTGGAGGCAGGGATTGATGACCTGGTGGCCGGCCGGCAGGTTCACGGCGACCGTGTTCATGTGGTGGGGGAGACCGACAGGGGCAGGGGTGGCGGTGATTTTTCCGGAGCAATTCCGGATATTGACGCCCTGGTTACCAATCACCCGGGAATAATGCTCTCCAGCTATTACGCCGACTGTGTTCCCGTCCTATTGCTGGACCCGGTGAAAAAAGTTATAGGACTGGCTCATGCGGGGTGGAAGGGAACGGTTAAAAAGATAGCCGCTTCCACCCTGAAAGTAATGGCTGACTCCTTTGGCGCCGATTCCGGACAGTGCCTGGCGGCCATAGCTCCCTCCATTGGCCCGTGCTGCTACCAGATTGACCAGCCTGTGAGGGATGCCTTTTCCGGGGCGGGTTTTAACCTGGATGCAATTATGGAGCCATCGGGCCGGGACCATTGGAAGCTTAATCTGCAGGAGGCCAATAGAATAACATTGCTGGAGGCCGGGGTTAAACCTCATAATATAGTGGTGGCCGGAATGTGCACGGCGTGTAGCCCGGACCTTTTTTTCTCCTACCGGGGACAGTCGGGTAAATGCGGCAGGATGGCCTCGCTGATGATGTTGAAATAGATGGAAGAGGGGGTGTTTGTTTGCACAGTATTCTGGTGGTGGATGACGAGCAGAATATTCTGGAACTGATTAAATATAATCTGGAGAAAGAAGGCTACCGGGTACTGACGGCCTCCGACGGGAACGCGGCCCTGGAAATGGCCAGAAGGGAAAAGCCGGACCTCATCCTTCTGGATGTCATGCTTCCGGGTGTGGACGGGCTGTCCACCTGCAGACTTTTGAGGCAGAATGAGGAAACCAGAAAAATACCTATAATAATGATCAGCGCCCGGGGGGAGGAACTGGACAAGGTCCTGGGACTGGAAATAGGGGCTGACGACTATGTGACCAAGCCCTTCAGCAACCGGGAACTGCTGGCCAGGATTAAAGCCAGGCTGCGGGGCAAGCTGGAAGGGGCCGGCGAGCCGCAAAAGGGCAGAGCGGATGTGATTGTCCACGGGCAGCTGGCCATTGACCAGAGCAGGTACCTGGTTACCGTGAATGGGGTGCGCCAGGATCTTACCCCCAAGGAATTTGAGCTGCTCAGATTTCTGGCCATGGAGCCGGGGAAGGTATTCTCCAGGGAATACCTCCTGGAAAAAATATGGGGCTATGACTATCTGGGGGACTCCAGGACCGTCGACGTACACATACGCCACATCCGGCAGAAGTTTGAGCAGGTGCCGGGCTGCCCGCAGTATATCGAAACTGTCCGGGGTGTGGGGTACCGTTTCAAGGATGTCAGTTAATGCAATTTTAACAAAAGCCTAACAGGCCCCTAATATAATTCTGTTAATATGACTTGGAATTCTGGTTTATTGGGGGAGGGCCCAGGTGAGCGGCAATAAGATGGAAGTAGAGTCCCTGCATCTTTATTATAAGGATTTCCATGCCCTGAAAGATGTGACCATCAATATAAAGGAAAACCACATCACCGCCCTGATAGGCCCCTCGGGCTGCGGCAAATCCACCTTTTTGAGGACCCTCAACAGGATGAACGACCTCTATGAGGGAGTCAGGGTGGAGGGCAGGGTTTTGCTGGATGGCCAGGATATTTACCAGTCCGGTATTGATGTGGTGGCCCTGCGCAAGAGGGTGGGCATGGTTTTTCAGCGTCCCAATCCTTTTCCCATGTCCATTTATGACAATGTTGCCTACGGCCCCCGCATTCACGGCATAAAGAATAAAAAGAAGCTGGATGAAATAGTTGAAATGAGCCTCAGGGGGGCAGCCCTCTGGGAGGAGGTCCAGGACAGGCTTTTTAAGCCGGCGCTGGGACTTTCCGGAGGCCAGCAGCAGAGGCTGTGCATAGCCAGACTGCTGGCAGTGGAGCCCGAGGTGGTGCTGATGGATGAGCCGAGCTCAGCCCTGGATCCCATCTCAACACTTAAAATTGAAGAGCTTATACAGGTTCTTAAACATGACTATTCAATTATCATAGTAACTCACAATATGCAGCAGGCTGCCAGGGTGTCCGATACCACCGCCTTCTTTTTGAATGGAGAGCTGATTGAATACGGCAGTACCGAGGAGATATTCACCCGCCCCGGAGACAGAAGGACGGAGGACTATATCACAGGAAGGTTCGGTTAAACTTATAAGCCATAACCAGTTGATAACCTTGAGTCTTGTGAACATATTTTGACATAAAATCTGAAGTCAATACCATGCTGATTGGCTGCAAAAGCATAAAAAAAGTCAGTATTTTTTTGAAAACACCCTGTTTTGGGTGTTTTTTTCGCAGGAGATAGCGTATGGGCGTCGAATAAGCCTAGTTAGCTATTATATCCCGGGAGTGGTATTTTTTATGGGTCGGGCTTTGGCTGAAAAAGGACGGCCCGTTAAAAAAGGCCGGCTGAAAACTGTGGCCAGGAAAGCGGTACTGTTTGCTGTTGGAATGTCAATACTATATTTAGTGGCGGTACAGGCTCTGCACTGGGCCAGGTTCAGAATGATAGAGACCGGGGCCCTGGGCAGGGGGGAGCTGAAAAAAACGTACTCTGCCGAGGGTATAATTATAAGGGATGAAACAGTCATAATCTCACCGGCCGACGGGGAGTTGGTCATGCTGGTGGAAGAGGGGGCCAGAGTCAGGGCCGGTGACAGTGTTGCCGAGATAAAAACCGCCGGCGCCGACCCGGGGGTGCCTGTGCTGTCCGCCCTGGTCAGGGCCGCCAGGACCGGCGTGGTCAGCCTCCGGGTGGACGGCCTGGAAGGTGTGCTGAAGCCCGGTCAGACCGATATATTTGATGCCGCCAGGCTGCCGGAAAGCACTCCCCGGATAATAGGGGACGGCGGCCCCCGGCAGATAAAGTGCAGTAAAGGGCAGCCGGTGCTGAAGATTATAGACAACCTGTCTCCCCTGGTGATATGTATCCGGGTTCCCGGCGGACTGCCTCCGGAGGCAAGCAAAAAGGGCGGTCTTGTGTCCATTGTCCGGGAAGGCAGGGAAACCGGCGGGCGTATAGTTGAAGCGGGCAGCTATGACGGTGGGACGCAGTTGGTGCTGGAAGCATTAAATTACCCGGCGGACTTTTTAAACATAAGGAAAGTGTCCATGCAGCTGGTAGGGGAAAGGGTAAGCGGGTTTATAGTTTCCTCAGCATCCCTGGCGGCCAGGGATGGGCGCCAGGGACTGTACCTGATGGCCAGGGATGAAGTAAAATGGGTTCCGGTCAATGTCGAGGGCGCGGTAGGTGACAGATCCGCCGTTTCCGGGTCAGACCTGGCGCCCGGCGCCCGTTATGTGACAAATCCCCGCTGGCTGATATTTGCCGGAGACTGAGCAGGTGTGGTATTGTTAGTAGTAAAGGAAAATATAGCAAGGCTGCGGGGGGAAATATACAGGACCGCTGTGCAGGCGGGAAGAAACCCTGCCGATATTAAAATTGTAGCGGTGACCAAAAATGTTCCGGTGGATAGGATAGTTCCCGCCCTGGGGGAGGGAGTGGCCGATCTTGGCGAGAACAGGGTGCAGGAACTGCTTGCCAAGCAGCCGCTGCTGGATCCCGGGCTGCGCTGGCATATGATCGGGCACCTGCAGACAAATAAGGTAAAGGCCATAATAGGAAGAATAAGCCTGATACACTCGCTGGACTCCTGGAGGCTGGCCGTTGAAATAGACGACAGGTCCAGGGAGGCCGGGATTGTATCGGAAGTGCTGGTACAGGTAAATGTGGCCGGTGAGGAGACCAAGTACGGACTGGGACCACTGGAGGCCCCCGATTTCATCAGGGAGGGGCTGTCCCTTAAGGGACTGGCCATAAAGGGACTGATGACCATAGCCCCCTACACGGACGACCCAGGGGAAGTCAGGCCGGTTTTCGCAAAACTGCGCGGCCTGCTTAATGATATAAGAAAAAAGATACCGGAGGTTCCACTGACCCATCTTTCCATGGACACTTTCCT
>JAMCVT010000112.1 GCA_023475565.1 Actinomycetota bacterium | reverse complement strand
TGGAGGATTTGCAGTCCTCTGCCTTACCACTTGGCTATGTCGCCAGACATAAAATGGAGCGGAAGACGAGATTCGAACTCGCGACCCTCGCCTTGGCAAGGCGATGCTCTACCACTGAGCTACTTCCGCATGTTTTTGTATTTCTATGGTCGGCCGGAAGGCCTCTTTTTTGTTGCCTTTATATATTAGCACAGTCCCGAAATTGTCAAGTAGTGGTATTTTTCCGTCTTTGGGGCAGTGTTTTTTGTGGTCGATTTTTTCCCGCCTGAGTAGTTTAGCACAGCAACAGAACCGTTGTCAAGCAGGTAATCAGTGGCTTTATTGCCGGACACCGGGGTGGGGGATTTATCAAAGCGCTTAATTATATAGAATGCTTATATGCTAGTGCGGCTGAAAAATAAGAAACCCCGAAATACTTTCGAGGTCTGGTTTCCTATGGTGCCACGGGCCGGAATCGAACCAGCGACACGCGGATTTTCAGTCCGCTGCTCTACCAACTGAGCTACCGTGGCAGGATGGCGGAGCTGACGGGACTTGAACCCGCGATCTCCGGCTTGACAGGCCGGCATGTTAACCACTACACCACAGCTCCGTATAGGCCCACAGCGGCTTTTATCGCGCTGCCGCCGTTTACTGACAATGATAAGTATACAAAATCTACGGGGAGAAGTCAAATGGTATTTTTAACTGTTCCCGGAGTTTATCAGTCAGCTGACGGCTTCCGGCGGGAAAATAGGTTGGGAATATTCCCGGGCTGTGGCAAAAAGTAAATACTTTTGTCCAAATAGTATGATAAAGAAGGAAAAGACTGTGCCGGTAAAGTATTAAATGAGAAATAGTTTGGTATTTTTGGGGGTTTTAAAATGACCGACTTTACACAGAAGTTCCGTTTGCCGGTGGAAAAACTCAGACGTTACTGCAGGCCCGACGAGCTTGAATACGAAACTACAGGGGATGTTCAGCCGTTAAAGGATTTCATTGGCCAGGAGAGAGCCGTTAAGGCCATGCAGTTTGGGGTTTTGATGCGTGCCCCCGGATACAACGTATATGTTGCCGGGCCAACCGGTACGGGCAAGAGCACTTATATAAACGACCTGCTGACCCAGGTGTCAGCCGGTCAAGAAGTTCCGGGCGACTGGTGTTACCTGTACAATTTCGCCAATCCGGAAAGCCCCAGGGCAGTGTCATTGCCGGCAAGCTTCGGTAAGTGCCTGCAGGTGGACATGGAGGAACTGATCAAAGATTTGCGGTCAGCCATCCCCAAAGCCTTTGAGGGGGAGGCATATGAGCAAAGAAAGACCGCTATAATGCAGGAACTGGAAAGCCAGATTGAAAATGTGATCAATGAGGTAAGGCGGGAGGCCACCGATGAAGGCCTTTTGTTAAAGCAGGGAGAAAGCGGCTTTTACTTTACTCCCATGGTGGATGGAAAGAAGCTTTCGGTGGAGGAATATGAGGCTCTGCCCAGGGGAACCCAGGAGGAGATGGAGAAAAAGGGCAGGGCCATGCAGCAGAAGCTTGATGAGGTTCTTTCCTCTGTTCGCCTGAAGGAAAGGGAAACAAAGCAGAAAATAAGCGATCTCGACAAGCAGATTGTACTGGTGGCGGCAGGTCCCCCGGTGCAGAAAATACAGGAAAAGTACGGCAAATTCCCCGGAGTGGGGGAGTACCTCGGAGGTATACTGGAAGACATAGCCAAAAACCTGGACCTGCTTAAGCCGGCAGGCGACGGCACGGGAATCAACACCGAGGGACAGAGCCTTTTTGACCGGTACAGGGTCAACCTGTTTGTGGACAACGGGGAAACTAAAGGGGCTCCGGTGATCATTAAAAATAGTCCCAATTACTACAGCCTTTTCGGCAGAATAGAGTATAACACCCTTATGGGGACTCTTAGCACTGACCACACCATGATCAAGCCCGGGGCTATCCACCTGGCCAACGGCGGCTACCTTGTGGTCCAGGCCAGGGATGTTTTAAGCGACCAGGGAGTATGGGACACCCTAAAGAGGGCTCTTAAAAACAGGGAGTCCGTTGTGGAGAATATAGGTGAGCAGTATCGCATGGTCCCAACCGTTTCACTGAGGCCGGAGGCCATTCCCCTCAATGTGAAGGTTATCATGGTGGGCAGTTATAACCTGTATGGCCTTCTCAGGGAACTGGATGAGGATTTTCAAAAGTTTTTCAAGGTAAAGGTGGACTTTGATACTGAAATGCACCGCACCCAAGAGAACTTATCTCACTATGCGGCCTTTGTGGGCGCGGTCTGCAACAGGGAAAAACTGAAGCACTTTGACAGGACCGGACTGGCCGAGCTTATTGAATACGGGGCCCGCCTTGCCGGTGACCAGAACAAGCTGTCCACAAGGTTTAACGAGGTTATAGAGGTGGTTTACGAGGCGGCTGCCCGGGCCGAGGCCGAAAGCGCGCCGCTGGTTAACTCGTCCCATGTTATGGGCGCTGTGGAGGAGAAGATATACCGTTCCAAGAGAATAGAAGAAAAGATGCACGAAATGACTCTAAAAGGCGTGATCATGATAGCTACCACAGGCGAGAGGGTGGGGGCCATAAACGGGCTGTCCGTCCTCGACCTGGGGGACTACAGCTTCGGAAGGCCCTCACGTATTACCGCCAGCACCTTTATGGGCCAGGAGGGTGTGGTAAATATTGAAAGGGAAGCACACATGAGCGGCAGCAGCCATACCAAGGGCGTTCTTACCCTGGTGGGCTATCTGGGGGAAAAATTCGCCCAGAACAAGCCGCTTCGCATGTCTGCCAGGATTACCTTTGAGCAGGTGTACGACGGGGTGGACGGCGACAGCGCCTCCAGTACCGAGCTGTACTGCATCCTTTCCAGCCTGTCCGGACTGCCCATTGCCCAGGGCTTTGCCGTTACCGGTTCGGTTAACCAGCAGGGAGAAATCCAGCCCATAGGCGGGGTCACTGAAAAGGTCGAAGGATTTTTCAGCCTTTGCCGTGACAGGGGGCTGACCGGCAAACAGGGGGTAATAATTCCAGCCGGCAATGTAGATAATCTCATGCTAAATCACGAGGTTGTGCAGGCTGTAGCCGAAGGTAAGTTCCATATTTACGCAGTGTCCTCCGTTGAAGAGGGGATCGAGCTGCTTACCGGTGTCAGGGCCGGGGAGCCCGATGATAACGGATGCTACCCTGAAGGAACGGTCTTTTATCTGGTTGAACAAAAGCTTGCCCGGTTCGCCGCGGGTATAAAGGAATACGGCGGGTTGGCCGGGGGAAGCTGCTGTCAGGAATGACTGTCCGGAGATGAGTATTTTTGCCGTAAAAAAATAACGGGGGCTAAAAGCCCCCGCACAAGCAAGGAGGAACACAATTCAGTGAGCGACCTGATACCATAATATTCCTTACTGAATATTATTCTACAAATGCAACAGTAAATGGCAAAATAATTTTGGGCCCGGGCTAAGACTCATTCCCTGGCTGGTTTCGGCGTCGGGTATTTTTTTAAAGATCCTGCCGCTGCTGTGGTATCAAACAGCGCCCTTAGGCTTAAAATATATCATATGGCAATATTTAGTTTGTTGGGGTGGTTTATTTGGTTGACAGGCAGATTTTAAAAGAGGTTTTGGAAATAGCCCTGAAAAATGGCGGGGATTTTGCGGATATTTATATAGAGCACAGGAAAGCTACCGGCATCGGATGTGAGGGCGGCAAAATAGAAAGGGTTAACTCCGGTCTTGATATGGGCGCCGGGATCAGGGTTATAGCCGGTGATTCAACCGCGTATGCCTATACCAACGACCTTACCCGGGAGGGAATGGCCGGTGCGGCGGCAGTGGTGAGTCACGCTGCCCAGGGCAGCCAGAAGGATTTTAATATTGACCTGCGCAGGATCAGGCCGGTTGTAGAGTTCAATTTCGGGATTCGCCCGGATGCGGTCAAGACCGAGGAAAAGGTAAGCGCCGTCGAATCAGCGGACAGGGCCGCCAGGGCGGTAAACACCGAAAGCATAAAGCAGGTTATAGTGGGCTATGGCGATGTGGTCCAGAATGTTACCCTAGCCAACAGCGCCGGGGACTATGTAGAGGATGAGCGCATCAGAACCAGGCTGATGGTCCAGGTGGTGGCTTCCCGGGAAGATACCATTCAGACCGGCTATGAGGCTGTGGGCAGTCTGGCCGGATTTGACCTGCTGAAAAGGAACAGTCCGGAAGATCTGGCCGGGACTGCAGCCTCCAGGGCAGTGGAAATGCTTGGGGCCCAGCCGGCCCCGTCCGGTAAAATGCCGGTGGTAATGGCCGGGGAGGCCGGGGGCACAATGGTCCATGAGGCTTGCGGCCATGGTCTTGAGGCCGACCTGGTCCAAAAAGGACTTTCGGTATACGCAGGAAGAAAGGGGCAGTCTGTGGCCGCGGAATCGGTAACCGTGGTGGATGATGCCGCTATGGAAGACAGGTACGGCTCATACAGCTTTGACGACGAGGGAGTTCCCTCCAGGAAAGTTGTGCTTATCGAAAATGGAGTTTTGAGAGACTTTCTATATGACAGGCTCACGGCTTCTAAGGATGGAATACAGTCCAACGGCCACGGGAGGAGAGAGTCATATCAGCACAAGCCCATACCGCGTATGGGAAATACTTACATAGCCTCCGGGGGAGAGGAGCCCGAACGTCTTATCCGGGAGGCCGGCAGAGGTGTGCTGGTGACCAAGATGGGAGGAGGCCAGGTAAACACCACCACCGGTGATTTTGTTTTTGACGTGGCCGAAGGCTACCTTATAGTGGATGGTAAAAAAGGTCCCCTGATCAGGGGGGCTACCCTTACCGGTAACGGGCCGGAAGTGCTGAAAAAAATAAAAATGGTGGGGAAGGACCTGGGCTTTACCATAGGCACCTGTGGAAAGGATGGTCAGGGAGTTCCGGTCAGCGACGCCCAGCCCACCCTGTGGATTGACGATATCATAGTGGGCGGGACCACGCAGTTCGAAGGGAACGGTAAAATAAGAAGGCTGTAAATGATACAAGGGGCGCCCGAACCAGGGCGCCTAATTTTTTTAGCTGCAGAATTTAAGAATAATACAAGGCAACATTGCCCATATGCACTGAAAGTATTTTTAAAAGCTGGAACAGTCTATTAAAAGATAACAGGTTGGCAACATGATAAAACCACTTTTTTTGGGGCATTTCAGGCAGGAACGAAAATATATGCGACGAATATAAAACTAGTGTTTTCATGTCGAAGAAAATGGTTTTATAGCTATATAATGGAAAACAAAAAGAAAATTGTTCGTCAATAGTTTTTCATCCGGGCGTATAAAAAATTTCGCCTTTGAGGTGTGTGAATGTTCGAGTTTATTGTTGTGGTTGTGCTGGCCAATCTGATTATGCTGGCGGTCCTGTATGTTCTCCGCCACGTGATAGCCATAAGGGCGCCCGTTCTTTTACTGGCGGTAGGTATTTCAATTCTATACTGCATACTCTACCCGTTCCTTGCCGCTCTGGTATCTTATCCCCAGGTTTTATACCTGTATGTATTTCTGGTTGTAGCCGGTGCAGGCTCACTTTACTTTATAGAAAGCAGGTTCTTTACAGTCAGGGAGTTAAAAGAGAGTGAAATGACAAGGATGTCCGTCGGTGAGGCGCTGGAAGCCATTAAGGGTAATCAGATAGCCGTCTCCGGTGGTAAGCCGGCCCTGGACTGGCAGGCTGCCGGCAGGATGTTTTCCCGGCGCAGCGAGGATACCGGAACAGCCAGGGAAGGACCTGTGCTGTCCGTTCAGGAAGAAAACACCTTTGTGCAGGAAGACGAGGAAGGGCTGTCTCATGCCGCCGGTATGGCTGCCGGGCCGGAGTTCACAGAAGTACCGGTGGAAGATGCACCTGGCCTGGCTGATAAAATTGTCGAAGTACATATTACTGCGGACGGAGTGGCTGCCCTGCTGAAGGCCGCTGATACCGGTGAGCTGAAAGGCGCCGAAGAGGATGTCTCTTTCTATACGGAGGATGAAATTGCTTCCGGTGAAGAGGGTCTGGAGCCCGCAGATGTTCAGGTAGAAAGCGTCCCGGGCCGGGATGACTTGGTAGCCGGTGAAATAACCGCCACACTGGAAGGACTGGATGCGGCAGGTCCGGTGGAAACTATGGAAGAGGCCTGGTTTACCGGCGTGGATGGAAGTGATTCCGATATTAATATTGAGGAATTGCTGCCCGTGGAGGAAGAACCTGTTTTGGTCTGTGAAGAGGAGGCCGGGCTTACTGAAGGGCTGGAGCCGGAAACCGCCGACATGGCTGCCGGGCCGGAGCCCGCAGAAATACTGGTGGAAGATAGCACGGGCCGGGATGACGCAGCAGCCGGTGAGATAACAGACACACTTGAGGGGCTGTATACGGCAGGTCCGGTGGAAACTGTGGAAGAAACGGAGTATGAGCGCGCTGATGTTCTTGAAGAAGCAGCAGCCGGTACCGGAGAGGAATATTGGGATACCGCCGGACTAATAGAAGATTCGGAATCTGACTATGTCCCGGTTGAAGAGTTCCGTGAGTTGGATGACGGGTTTTCCGGAAGAGAGGTGGCGGCGGCAGGGATGGCCGGCCCGGAGGTTTTGCCTTACAGAGCAACTGAAGAGCAAAGCGCGCCCGGGGATGATATAAACAGCCTGGTTGCCGGGGCCTTTGACAAACTTGCCTCCGGAGACGGCGCAGGGGCAGTGGACAGCTTCTTCAGAGCCCTCAAGCTTGGTCCCCCGCCCAGGCTGGCTGTTCTGCTGTGTGCAAGGATAAGTTCCATATACTCGTCCCAGGGGCTCAACAGACAGGCCCTGGCGGTAATGGAAATGCTGGAGGTTGTATGGGGGCCGATGTTGGATGACGGTGATCGCGAAGGTATCACAACAATAATAATCCGGTTAAGGGGAGAAGTATAATGAAAAAAACACAACAGGTGCTGGGACTGCCGGTGATAGAAATATCATCCGGAGAACAAATGGGGTCGGTGTCCGGGATTGTGGTGAGCCCGGATCAGGGCAAGGTGGAGTATCTTTTGCTGGACAGGTTAAGCTGGTATGGAGATTTGCGTGCTATTCCTTTCGAGGCCGTTCTGGGCATAGGCGAGTTTGCTGTTACCGTCTCCAAGGGAGATGAAGTTTTCCCGGTTAGCGCCAAGGCTGACCTTGTATCACTCCTGGAAAGGAATGTGCAGGTTATAAAGGCCGGGGTAATGACTAAATCCGGAAAATATGTCGGAACTGTATCGGAATTTACACTTGACAGCCGGACCGGCAAAATACTGGGCTGCGAGATTGTAACCGAGGATGGCGGCGGCTTTGTCGCGCCGGGTGAAAAGGTGATCACCTTCGGCGCCAAGTTCCTTGTGGTGGAGGATGGCTATGAGGACTACTCAGAAAACGATCTTAATAAAAGTAAAGCAGCGCCTGCGGAAAAAAAACCGGAGCCGGTGAAGACTGCGGCAAAAGCCCAAAATGCCGCCTCAGCCGACCCGGTGGAGGTTTTTGAGGCCAGGCAGAGACAGTATCTGGCCGGCAAAAAAGCCGCTAAGAAGATTGTTGGGACCGGAGGACAGGTTATCATCAACGAGGGTGAAATTATCACCGAGGAAACTATAGAAAATGCCCTGGCAGCAGACAAGTACATTGAGCTGACCATGAATGTTTCCGATTGACGTTCCGTCAAAATTAATTTTAAAGCAGTGATATTAATTGTTAAGGTTCAGAAGGCTTACTGCTCTGTTTGTGATTATAGTGTTGCAGACAACATTGGCTATATCTGCGGGAGGTTCTGTCTTTAAGGAGCCTTCCGGCGGAATAATACTGCCCGGAGTTTCTGCCGCCGGCATTAACCTGGGCGGTATGGCTCCGGAAACAGCCGGGGAAATACTAAGGGCCAAAGTCGGTGCCCTTGGAAAGGACAGCATTACCCTTGTGTCCGGAGACCGGCAGTGGAAAATTCCCCTGGAAAGGGTAGGGGCTGTTTGCGATTACCGGGAAGCCGTGGAAGAAGCTTTTGCAGTGGGACATTCAGGACCTTTTGCCCGCCGCCTTTCGGAACTTTTGGGCAGCAAGGCCCAAAGTACCGTTATTCCTCTTCGGATGGAATTTAACCGGGAAGCTCTGAAAAGGGAATTGGAAAAGATAAACACTGAATATTCAATAAAGCCGGGAGACGCAAAGCTTGTCCTGGAGGATGAAAGAATAAAGATTGTTCCTACCGCTTACGGGAATGAAATGGACATAGAAGGGACCATGTCAAGAATACTGGCCCTTCAGGCCGACTCCTTTGATATCAATTCCCTTTCCTCAAAAACCACCGCCCCTCCGGTAAAGGATGAAGATATTGCCGACCTTACCGATATTATCGGCGAGTGTACCACCAGGTTTGAGACGGGTTCGGCGGGACGTGCCGGAAATATTGCCAGGGCCTCCGAACAGATTGATGGCAGGCTGATCAGGCCCGGGGAGGTATTCACCTACAACGCGGTTATTTCACCGGTAAATGGTACCAACGGCTATCATAAGGCTCCGGTGATAGTTGGTGACCAACTGATTGATGACTATGGTGGCGGTGTGTGCCAGGTTTCCACCACCCTTTACGGAGCCGTGCTGCTGGCAGGACTTGAAATAGT
Organism: Actinomycetota bacterium; assembly: GCA_023475565.1. Classification (GTDB taxonomy): domain Bacteria; phylum Bacillota; class Desulfotomaculia; order Desulfotomaculales; family Desulfocucumaceae; genus BRHc4a. The sequence continues at coordinate 13,719 of JAMCVT010000112.1, read as the reverse complement.
TGAGCGTCATCCTCACTCCAAGCCGGTAAAATACGTTTCGCCCGGATTAGATGCCACTGTAGTTGAGGGGGTAATAGACTTCAAGGTGAGGAATAACCTGGCCTCTCCGGTGTACATCATTTCCTCCGCCGTAAAGGACAGGGGTTACGTAAAGGTTATTATTGCCGGAAAGAAAGAGGGCAGTTCATTTTACAGGATTGAGCCCCAGGTAAAAACAATTTCCCCGGGGATTGTCATCAAAAGTAATCCCCGCCTGAAAAGGGGGCAGTCAATGGTTATCGACCCCGGTTCACCAGGGTTTGAGGCATTGGTTTACAGGGTGTCTGTCAACGGGGATAATGAGGAAAGGGAATTGATATCAAAGGATTATTATCAGCCCGAGCCTAAAATTGTGGAGGTGGGGGTTACCCAGGGCAGGAGATAAGGGGCCTTGGGTTAAAACATAAATAGCTTACTGCTAAATACTGACTTTTAGTCAGCCCTTTCTTTAGCCGCTATTCAATGATGGACTGCCGGTACAGCATGTCTTCGAAGCTTTTGGCATATGGTTGGGTTACCTTGGTGCCTATTCTTGCCATGAGCATATTGGCAGGGTGTTCCAGTATCTCGGGGTCGTCGGTTCTTCTTTTTTTAAAGTGCACCGATCCAAACAGCTTTGTAAGCATTCTCTGGTAATTCCAGACGTCCAGGCCGCTGTCCTTGAGGTCCCAGTGCCAGAAAAACTCAGTAGTTATTACAATGTATTCCTCCATAACATGGTTATTAAAGGCCCCTTTGAGCAACTGCGTCCCCAGACCGTAGCGCTTGAATCCGCTGCTGACTTCAATGGCACCCAGCTCCAGCACCCGGGGGTGCTTACTCCACCTGGAAAACTGGCTGGGGTAGTGGAATGCGACATAACCTACTATTTCCTGGTCGCAGCGTGCTATATAAACCAGTCCTTCGGGCGAACCGGCTATTATACACAATGCCTCATGCTGCCTGTCAGGCACCCGGAAATTGGACAGGTGCTTGTTCATCCTGAGAGCTTTCAGGTGACCTTCGACTGCCGGCCCTTCAATAATTACCGGGCCGCTGGGAGTATTTATTTCAGCAAATGAATCTATGTTTGAAGAAATCAATTGATACACCACCGCTATCAAATTTTGAACCTTTCATTATTTTCGATAACTTTAATATAAAAATATTCTGATAAAAATTTAATAAATCCTTCTTTTTAATTTTATTTTTATTGAGCATGCTTAGAATTTTTGGGTTTAGCCGCCCTTTACCTTAAATCTCAGGCTGGCAATCTCAGTCAAGCCCGTGTTTCTGAATGCGGTAGAGGAGGGCTGACCTGGTAATGCCCAGCAGCTGGGCAGCCCTGGTCTGGTTGCCCTTACTTTTTTCCAGGGCCTTCAATATCAGTTCCTTTTCCAGCCCTTCAAGGGATATTCCGCTATCTGGAATATTTACAACCACATCCCGGTCTGACTTTTGAGGGGCGGTCTGCAAATCCTTGGGCAGATCGTCTACCGTTATTTCACTGCCGTGTGAGATTATGGCGGCCCTTTCCAGCACATTCTGAAGCTCCCGTACGTTTCCGGGCCAGTTGTACCTCGCCAGGAGCTTCATGGCATCATCAGAAATGCTGCTGACAAGGTAGGTTGGGCGTAGTTTCTCCAGGAAGTAGCCAACCAATAGCGGTATATCTTCCTTCCTTTCCCTCAGAGGGGGAAGGTGGATATGGATTACGTTCAGCCGGTAATACAGGTCATCCCGGAAGCGCCCCTCCTCTATGGCTTTGGCCAGGTCCCTGTTGCTGGCGGCAATTATCCTCACATCGACGTTAAGTGTTTCTGTTCCCCCGACCCTCTCAAAGGATTTTTCCTGCAGTACTCTAAGCAGCTTTACCTGCATGCTGAGCGGCATTTCGGTAATCTCATCAAGGAAGATGGCCCCCCTGTCAGCCAGTTCAAAGCGTCCCAGCTTGCGGGCCATGGCACCGGTGAAGGATCCCTTCTCGTGCCCGAACAGCTCACTCTCCAGCAGATTCTCCGGAAGGGCGGCGCAGTTGACCGGCACAAAGGGGTGATCCCTCCTGGGGCTGTTCTGGTGTATGGCCAGGGCGGCCACTTCCTTGCCGGTTCCGCTTTCCCCGGTTATGAGAACGGTGGCATTGCTGACGGCCACTTTTTCAATCAGAAGTTTTACTTCATTTATGGCTGGGCTTTCCCCTATCATAAGGCGGTATTTTTTGGTAAGCTCGGAGCGCAAAAAATTAACCTCGCTGACGAGCTGGCTCATAACCAGGTTCTGTTTAATGACCAGTTTAAGCTCATCAAGGTCAAAGGGCTTGGTAAGGTAGTCAGAGGCCCCCATTTTCATGGCCTCAATGGCAGTTTCTATGGTTCCATGGGCGGTCAGCATAACAACAGGCAGCTTGGGGCTCATTTCCTTAACCTGCTTTAAAACTTCCATACCGCTCATTTCCGGCATTTTCAGGTCGAGAATGACGAGGGACGGGCACTCTTCCTTGATCAGCTTAAGCCCGGCGCGACCCCTGGTGGCGGTCTGCACCTGGTAGCCCTCCTGCTTCATTGCCTTCTCAAGTGCCCAGCACATGTGCTCCTCATCATCAACTATAAGTATTTTGTGTACCATTTACGATGCCTCCCTGTTCCCGCAAAAAGGCAGGATTACCTTGAACACGGTACCTTCTCCGGGTGTGCTGCTCACATGGATGGTGCCGTTGTGACTCTTTATTATCTGGTGGCTTATGGAAAGCCCCAGCCCTGTCCCTGTCTCCTTGGTGGTGTAGAAGGGGTCAAATATTCTCGGCAGATCCGCCGGGTTAATCCCCAGTCCGCTGTCTTTAAACTCGGCATAAATTGATTCATCCCCCGGATATGTTTTTATAAAGAGGTTTCCCCCCTCCGGCATGGCCTGAATGGAGTTCAATATGAGATTAACAAAAACCTGTTTGATCCTTGAAGGATCAGCCAGTATTTTAGGCAGGTCTGGCGCAAAGGTCACCTCCAGCCTGATATTACTTTGATTCAGCATGGGTAGTGTAAAGGTCAGGACTTTTTCCATCAGGGAGTTGATATTTACCGGCTGAATCATTTCCTTGCTAGGTCTGCCGAAGTCCAAAAGTTCCTGGATGACCCTGTTCTGGCGGTCAATCTGTTCCTTTATAACCGTAGTAAAATCTTTCATTCCCGGGGTCTGGGAATATTCTGTCTCCATCACCTGAACCGCTGCCTTAACCACCCCGATGGGGTTGCGAAGTTCATGGGCAACCCCGGTAACCAGCCTTCCCAGTGCTGCCAGTCTTTCCGATCTCTGCATTTCGTATTCAAGCCGTTCTTTTTCAGCCAGGGAAACCGCCATTTTATTTATGGCCCGGGCTATCTGCCCGGTCTCTCCCGGCATTTCCGGCAGCAGCCTGGTCAGGTCCTTTTCCATCTCCTTCAGACCTATTTTTACCGAGGAGACGCCGCTGGCCAGATTATGGATGACCAGCAGTGCGCCTGCTGCTCCCACAAAAAGCACTAAAAGGGCGATATATTTTGTCACTGAAAGAAAACTGCGGCTCTGGGCAAAAATGGGGTGCAGCCTCTCATCCGCCCAGGCTACGGCCACCAGCTGGTTATTTATAAAAACAGGAGTCAGATATTCAAAGGTTTGGTCTCTAAGGCTGCTGGTCAGCCTGGCCAGGGGTCTCTGGCTGGCAACTACGGCCACAAGCCCGGAATCTGCCTCGGTCATTATTCTTTTTTCCCTCTCCAGTATTTCATCCGGTGAGAGCTGCCTGTATTGGTGTAGAAATCCCTGAACATATATCTGGTTGCTGTCAGGAATATACAGACCGAAGCGAACCCCGGGAAAATCCGGCACCAGCGGCTCGGTTACATCGTTAAAGGCTGACTGGAGAGTATTGGCCTTTTGGTCCTGGTCCAAAGAGTTAAGATCTAAATCTTTGACTTTCGTAATAATATCCTCTTTTATGCCGGGTACAATTTTAGCTTCTACAACTGTTTTAAGTTTTTCCTCGTGGTCGAGAATCATAATTTCATCACTTTTGGAGGCAAAGAATATATCGTAAAACATTATCAGAACAGGAATCAACAGCAGTGAAGCCACCACAACCAGTATTTGAAAACGTAAGCTCTTATGAAAAAATTTTTCAATAAAATGTTCCACAATGCTCATAATCATTCTCCCGCAGTATTGTATGATATCAGACAATCTATTTATGGGCTTGAAACAAATATCACAACGCCTTTTCAAAAACAGGTGTCTGTAATCAGACAGTTCTTTCCGGTGACCCCGGCGGAATGTGGTGATAAATATGATGTTTCCGGCGCAATTGTTCTGGCATGAATAGTGCAATAGTAGCATGACAACAAAACAGTTGCTGGCTGACAAAGGGTGAAAACAGGTCGGAAATGCTTTGTCTGATAAGGAACAAGTAGGGCAGCCGACTTGTAATGCACCGCTTAATACTTATCTGGCTGTATTATATCATACAGTGAAATGGGGAGAAAGTAGAATTTTGCACTTTTGCGGTATTGATTTCGGGCATATTCAGCCGGTGCTATATAAAACAGATTGTGCATTATTGCCCGATGCTTATTTTTAAATAAAAAGGGGAAGGGGTGGTCAAAAGAAGGGTAAATTAAGTGCTGAGGCACTATTTTATAAAAGTTCACAACTGTTAATGTGAAATATTATTTGAAATTTAATGTTAGGAGCAGGGAGAAATTTTTAGTCTTGAGGGGGGATATAACATGCTGGAAAGTATTATTAGCAAAGCAGATTTTGTACTGGTCTCGGCTGCCTCATCCCCGGTGGCGAATAACATTTCCACATCTATGCAGGCGGCCAGTGGCAGCCCCGGCACACCCTGGTGGGTATGGCCGCTGGCATTGTTTGTGGTAACCTTTATTTTGGGGATTCTGGCTGTGCTGGCTGGAGTAGGTGGAGGAGTCCTGTTTGTTCCCATAGTAAGCAGCTTCTTTCCATTTGGCCTTGATTTTGTCAGGGGCGCGGGTCTGATTGTAGCGCTGGCCGGAGCTCTGGCAGCCGGCCCGGGATTATTAAAGGCAAACCTGGCCAATTTGAGGCTGGCCCTGCCGGTAGCACTTATAGCATCAACCTTCAGTATAATTGGGGCCTTTCTGGGCCTGGCCCTACCTACTAATATAACCCAGATTGCTATGGGGATAACTATAATGCTTATTTCGGCGCTGTTTATCTTTTCGAAAAACAGAGAATACCCGGAAGTCCCGGCCCAGGACGGATTAAGCAAAATGCTTAATCTCAAGGGATCCTATTATGAAGCATCCGCCGGAAAAACTGTAGACTGGAAAGTGTGGAAAACTCCCCAGAGCTTCTTACTCTTCTGCGTTATCGGCTTGATCGCGGGGATGTTCGGACTGGGCGCCGGCTGGGCCAATGTTCCTGTTCTGAACCTTCTTATGGGTACACCGCTGAAAATAGCTGTAGGGTCCAGCAAGTTCCTTCTTTCCATCACAGATACTTCGGCGGCCTGGGTATATCTAAATCAGGGCGCGGTTATTCCCATCATTGCGGTACCGTCCGTGCTGGGTATAATGTTCGGCTCGCTGGTGGGCGTAAGGCTGCTGGCAGGGGCAAAACCAAAGTTTGTAAGATATCTGGTTATAGTTATGCTGATGTTTGCCGGATTAAGTTCTCTCCTAAAAGGTCTAAAGATTTGGGGGTAGAAAAATGAATACTCAATTAAAAACAAATAATGAGCCAGTAAGGGCTGCACAAAAGAAAGCCACCGTGGAAGTGGCTCCGGAGCAGATAAGATACGCTAACCTGCTTCTGTATGGGTCCTGGGCCGGTATAGCGACACTTTTGATAACTTTTGCGCTCTATATGACCGGAATAATGCCCTCTTACGTCGACCCGTCGCAAATGCAGTATTACTGGGGTATGAAGGCTTCCGAGTACCTGTCCACCGCCCAGGTTCCGCACGGCTGGGGCTGGCTTAAGATGGTGGGTTACGGCGACTTTATAACACTGTTGGGAATTGCCTGGCTGGGTATACTGACCATACTGGGGTATTTTATCCTCCTTCCGGCCTATATGAAGAAAAAAGACGGGATATACTCAACCATCGTGGTATTGGAGATTCTGGTGCTGATTCTGGCGGCCTCCGGCATATTAAAGGTTGGTGGCCACTGATCAGGCCAAGGGATAATGGAGCACCGGCGGTAGGCCGGTGCCCGGGGGAACCGGGGTCTGGGTGGGTTGCTTGAATAAATGATTTTAAAAGGGAGCGGTATACCGTGACCGAGAAAAATTTTATCGATATTTTCAGCCGCCATAAAAAAGCTTTTTTAAAAGATATGGAAAAGGGCCAGAGGATTAAACCCAATGCCGGCCCTGAGGGCAGGTCCGATTTTAAAAGGGCGCTGGACTGGTTTGAAAAATGGCTGAAGGAAGAAAACATAGCTGACCGGAAAAATCCACCCATGAGCTCTAAATCCTTTGATGAATTTGTAGATGAGGTATTGCTGGAGGTAAAGGGCCTTCTGGCGCCAAAGAATATAAATATAGTGTTTTCTCTTCCGGGACAGAGCCTGGGAATAATAGAATCCTGGAAATGTGTGAAGGTCTTTGACAATACCGACATATATTACCGGATAGGAAAAACAAGGCCCAGGAAAGGGCCCAACAAGGGCCAGGAATTTCTGGTGCTGGACCTGGTGATGGACGGACATAAAAAGCAGATTTTTCTCCCACTGCTGGAACTGAAGCCCGAGATAGAAAAAAAGCTTGGCAGTGAGCTGGAACGGGAGCTTCCCAAAGTGGAGGCAACTGGAAAATACAGGTTGAAAATTCTTCTTCCCATAGAAAATATTCAGGGGGATACAGTTTTTACGGCAAAAAAATTTGCTGAATTTATATCGGTCACAAAGCCATTTCTGAACGGGCTGGGTATTACCTAAAAGGCTTTTAAAGGGTTTACCTGCGGGGAAGGGTACCCTTTTCAGGGACCGGGGATTTTTCCGAAAGCATGGAGTATACAGTAAGAAATGTACAGAGGGTTAGGCCGGCTGCCGAGATGATTATGCCGGCAAGGGTGGCATTAAGAAGGTTTATTACAGAAGTAAGCGCCACAATGGACAGAGCCATTGAAAAAGCCAGCCTGGCATGGCTTTGGTTTAACTCTCCGGGAAGTGTGGAGCCTATGTGAAAACCAAGTGTGACCCCTATAATCAGCACCAGGGCAACTACAAATTCCATACGGCCTGAAGAAGCGTAGCTGAGAAAAGCCCCGGACCCGATGACCGTCATGGTGATGGTGTCGGTGGCGATGGCGTTTTCCCGGGGCAGGCCCAGAATATACATATAAAGAGGCACTCCCAGCATACCGGTCCCCAGTCCCAGGAAGCCGGTGGCGATACCGAGCCCCAGGCCGACAGCAGTGACACGGGGCAGGGTTATATGATTCAGTCCGGAGCCTCCCGGTATGGCCAGTGGAAATTTCCAGCCAAGGCCGAAAGACGGGAAAGGGTTGTCATCGTAATAATCATTCCGGTTGAAATAAACCCACTGTCTGAAAACAAATACTGATCCGGCAAGCAGAATTACCGAGTAGCACAGAGTTAAAAAGGCGGGCCCGAAAGAGGTTGCCAAAAGAAGAGTATGCAGCTTAAAGCCTAAAAGGACTCCAGGCAGCCCTGCCAGCCCGGCAGTCATACCAGCCCTCTTAAAGGCAAGCCTCTCACCACCACTGTTAAAAATTGAAAGGGAGGCCCGGCCAAAGTGCAGCCCGGTGCCGGAACCGGCGGAAATAGTCAGGGGGAGGCCTAAAATACTTAGAATGGGAACAATAACAAAGTTTGCAATGTTCCCGAAGACCCCTCCGGCAATACCCACCGCAAGGCCGGCAATTAACAGGATTACAGGATTTATATATACCCCGGCTAAGTGTAAATAAAGCATTTCGGGTCACCCCAAAATTAAATAATTAGTGCAGCCTGTACCGGCCAATGCGGACTTCCCTTCCTCCTGGTTACGGTAGCGGGCTTGTTCTTTAACTGACCAGCAGTATGTAGCGGAGTTGGGGGCCAGCCGGAGCACAGTTTATGCTGAAACCGTGGCCCCCGACCATTTATAGATATATATTGCACATGCAATATATGATATAAATCACAATCCTAGTTAGCAATATATTTGGCGTAGCTGTAGACACAAAAGGCCACGTAGGCTGTTCCGAAAGCAGCCAGAGTTCCTATTGTCCCGAAATCACGGCTGGATCCTTCTTCCACGTTTATTTGCGCCTTATACATCTCAGCCTGGAAGAATGGGTCCTGCAGGTTTCTCTCCATCCATTCTCTCAGCATGATATAAGCCTCCTTTTAAAATAGTTTTTCCGGTACCGGTTTACCAACGCGGACTTCCCTTCCTCCTGTTGGTAGATGTGAGCCTGCCCCAGACTGCCGGGATCCTGGCGATCGATTCTGATGTAAAGGCGAAGGCAGCGGAAATAAAAAGCACCATTACTGCGTAAAGATATTTATTGCCAGAGTAGACGGCCTGGAGGTAGTCGTTAAAACTTTCCAGCATATTTAACCCCCCTTTAGTGAAGCGCTTAGGGACGGGTCTATAAAGTCCTTTTAGTAACCACCCCCCGATAAGTTTTAAGGAACGCCCGACAAGGTTGTGAAAACGGGAACAACAGTGGTTTTAAAAAAATTCCTGTATTCAGGATTAGGGTGACAATAGGCAAAACTTATTTTGTATATAATATCACAAGCTCTTACCAAGTGCAAGGGTGTCTGAAATTTTTTTCTCTAGGTTTGTAGTGACAATCAAACCTATTAATCTGTCCAATTGTTCCGGTTATATGCCTTTACAGCTCTTTGCGGATTAAAGGGAGTATACAGAATCCTTGTCCTTAATGTCAAATATAATATTGAATAAATAAAATACAGTGTTTTATGGCAAAAAGCAGTATAAACAGCTCTTTGCGATGTGATCGTATGCAAACATACAACTGTTTAATTTCATACAACAGGATAGCATGTAAACATCAATTACAAGCATTATTTCTACATGTAACGGAAATCACATTTTTTAATCCCAATAAATATGGGCAAAATATAATACTAAAATGATTGAAAAAATATTGCTTCAGGTTATTTTTTGGCACGTATTATGCAAGTATATAAAATAAATTAAACACAAGGGGGAAATGGTGATGGGCCTACCTAAGGAAAAAGCAAGACCCGCGGCGGAATACAGGGAGAAAACGGTAAGGGACATTATGTGCCCCCTGGAAAACTTTTCGTCGGTATCCGTCGACACAAGTGTTAAAAATGCTGTTTATATACTAAAAAACGCTACTGTGAATCCAGCCGCCGGGGCCAACTGCCTGCTGGTTTTCGAAAACAAATCTCTGGTAGGGTTTGTGGGTATTTCCCAGTTGTTTGCCTCGGTGCAGCCGCCAAACCTCAGAGAGGAATGGTATCGGGGATGGAATGTTGTAAACTGGATTGAGCCGGCCTTTATAAAAGGCCTTTTCACCAACCTCTGCCTTGAAGCATCGCGAAAAACCGTCAGGGACATAATGGAGCCGTTCAGTTCAGTAATAAGCGCTGAAAGCACCCTTGAGGAAGCGGTTTTTAAAATGTTCAGGGAAAAAAGGGATATGGTTCCCGTGTTTGAGAAGGAAACTCTGGTGGGAATAGTCAGGGCTGGTGAGCTGTTTCTGGAAATAGCCAGTATTATGGTCTGATATTGGTCTGGGAAAGGTTAAAAAGGCGCCCATAGGGGTGCCTTTTTATATTAATGCATTAATAACTTTGCAGTAGTTGGACGTTATAACAAACTAGTACGGAAGGTCCTTATCTCAGGCCGGTTATCACCGGCGATAAATATGTAAAAATATGTTAAGATAATGGTTTAAATAATTAAAGGATATTACAACTGATTGTGGAAGCATTATTTTTTATAGAACAGAATTTATAAAATACAGGAGGTATAAAAATGGAAGTGGCCAGTAACATTTTCATAATAGAGCTTCCGCTTCCATTTAAAATGGATCAGATCAACTGCTACCTGCTTAAGGGCAAAAACGGTTGGACTGTTATAGACACCGGATTGAATTACCCACCTTCAACCAGAACCTGGGAGAATGTCCTTAAGGATATGGGCTTAAAATACAGCGACATTGAAGGCATATATGTCACCCATTACCATCCCGGCCACTATGGCGCCTCCGGCTGGTTGCAGGAATTAACCGGGGCCCCGGTATACATTCACCGAACTGAAAGTCTTTTTGTGGACCAGATGTGGAAAAAAGGGCGGGCCAATATACCGGTGATAGGGGAGCTGTTTAAGGAAAACGGAATGCCTCCCAATCTTATTACCGAAGTTTTGGATAACATGGTTGATATTTGGAGTGCTGTTCAGCCTCACCCTAAGCTTTCACTGCTTTCCGGTGAAGAGAAGGTGGATCTGGGGGGCAGAACCTTTGAGATAATACTTGCTCCGGGACATTCTGATGGGCATATATGCTTTTTCAACAGGGATGAAGGCATTCTTATATCGGGTGATCACCTGCTGCCAAAGATATCTTCCAACATAAGCCTGTGGCCCACCTCACACCCCAATCCACTGGACCTTTTCCTAAGATCACTGGAAATGATACGGGATTTGCCGGTGAAGCTGATATTTCCCGCCCACGGACCGGTTTTCAAGGACTATCGGGGCCGGGTGGACGAGCTGCTGGATCACCACAGGGAGAGATTGTCCAGGATATCTGATCTGGCCAGCGCCGGCGCCACTGCCTATCATATATGCGAGAGCCTGTTCGGAACAGACCTGAATCTTCATGAAATACGCGTTGCCCTTATCGAAACCCTGGCCCACCTGGCGTACCTGGAAAGTAAGTCCGAGGTGTACTCCCGCCAGGAAAACGGGATAGTGATATACAGGAGGGCCTAGAGCTGCTCATGCAGTCTTTAACCGTGCTTCTCAGAAAATGAAAAAACCGCTTAGGGCGTTTTTTTATTTAGTTTGCCTGGTTCCAGTTTTCGAGGGTCATAAATACCAGAGAATTCCTGGACTTTTTAAATTCATCCTGCTGCTCCTGGCTGGTTTTAACCACTAACAGGTTGGCGGGATTCATTCCTGAGGCTATGAGGTTTCTTTTTCTGTCCATGACAGCCTTCCGGGAACCGACCAGAAGCATGCAGCTGCAGGATTTCTCTATCAGTTTGTATGAATACCTGAGACACCCGAAATCAATTATAGATGCCATACTCCCAGCCCCTTTGTGATATCTGTTACTTGATTATATATTAATGGAATGTGATAAATAGTGCAATCACCGTAGGGGCTGTTTTTACTTAATAGCCGCCCGGGATCTCTTTCTTTTTGAGCTTTCTATTGTTTAACGCCCGGGATTGTGTATATGTTCACAAGTATTTTCTGATATTCAAGTACTGTCGGGGTCTTTTCCCCGGATCTTTTACATACCCTTCCCCTAAGGAGGGCGGCGCCGGATGTGATGGGGAGGTGATGAGGAGGATTAGTAATTTTTGATACTTTTGCCGGAAGGATTGAAAAATACAATTGTCGAATAGTAATTTATCAATAATAATTTCTAATTGGATTACAATTCTTCGGGGTGTAGTATTAGTGGATATATACGTAATAAAAGAGGTTGCTCTCAGGTGGCTGCCGGTTAACCTGGCGGCTTTTACCCTGCTTTTTGTCCCGGGGCTGCCCGGGTGGTCTGCCGGACTGGTGATGCTGGCCACCGGGTGCGGGAGCACATTATATTTAATTAAATACTTGCAAAAGGGCGGCAGAATGTGTGTTCTGGAGGACCACCCCCTGGATCCCACCCTCAGGATAGCCAGTGAAACACTGCCTTTTCTGCGCAGAGGGCTGAATGAGGACACTGCCGGAAAGACGGTAGAAATTATAAAAGACATAGCCGATGTTGCGGCGGTGGCCATAACAGACAGGGAGAGGGTGCTTGCATATGTGGGGGCCGGGTCCGACCACCACAAGCCCGGCGGGCCGATAATGACCGACGCCACCAGGGCGGTTTTAAACACCGGTGAGCTGATGGTGGTAAAGAATCGCTATAACCTGATATGTCCGGTGGAAAACTGCCCCCTGGAGTCAGCAGTAATAGCCCCGCTGAAATGCAAGGGGGAGGTCTTGGGAACTGTCAAGCTGTACCATGTTAAGCAGAGCGAGATCAGTCCGCCCGATGTGAAGCTTGCTGAGGGTGTGGCCCAGATGCTCGGCCTGCAGATGGAGCTGGCCGAACTGGACCGGCAGGCACGTCTGGTTACCAAGGCCGAGCTGGATGCCCTGCAGGCCCAAATCAACCCGCATTTCCTTTTTAATACCTTGAATACTATTATAATGTTCGTCCGAACCAACCCGGAGACTGCCAGGAGGCTTCTGATACGCCTGGCCACCTTTTTCAGATATGCTTTGAAAAGGCACGGGCACTTCAATTCAATCAAGGAAGAGATAGAATACCTGAATACCTACCTGATACTGGAGAAAGCCCGTTTCCGCAATAAACTTAAAATAATACGGGATATTGACGAAGATTTGTTTGATTATCAGGTTCCGGTTCTTTCCGTTCAGCCTCTGGTGGAAAATGCCATAAAACATGGGGTCCTTCCCAAACAGGGACAGGGAACTGTCTGGATAAGGGCCTACCTAGAGGAGGAAGAGGAGATAATATTTGAAATAAAGGACAATGGTGTCGGCATTCCCCCTGAAAAAATGCCTCTGATACTGAAGCCTGGCTACGGGTCCGGCAATGGGGTGGGCCTGTCCAATGTTCACGAAAGGCTAAAAGGGCTGTTCGGGGAGGAATACGGGCTGCAGATAGACAGTACTCCCGGTGAGGGCACGTCAATTTTTATAAGGATACCCCTTATATGTAAACCAACAGGCGGGGAGGAAGGCTAAAGTGAAATTAAAAGCTCTGATAGTTGATGACGAATATCCGGCCAGGCAGGAGTTACGGTTTGCGCTTAGCAGTTTTGAGAATATCGAAATTGTGGGTGAGGCCACCAGTGCCCAGGAAGCTCTTGCCCTGATCAAGGCCCTGGACTACCAGGTTCTCTTTCTTGATATTTCCATGCCGGGAATGTCCGGGCTTGAGCTTGGCGCCGCGATACAGGAACTTCCCAGGCAGCCCCACGTTATTTTTGTAACAGCCTTTGATGAGCATGCCGTACAGGCCTTTGAGGTAAACGCCGTGGACTATCTGCTCAAGCCTGTGGAGCCGGGGAGGCTGAAAAAGGCTATAGACAAGGTTGTCAGGATTTCTCAGGAGTATGCGGGGGCTGATACGGCTGCCGGACTGGACCAGCTGGATGCCGAAGTGCGGACTGTACCCACCCAGCAGGGGCAGATAAAAATAGACAGGATTCCGGCTGAGAAGCAGGGTAAAACCGTTTTGGTAGCCGAGTCGGATGTTTTTTACGCTTTCACGGAACAGGATTACATCTATATTAAGACTTTTTCCGATAAGCTCTTTACCAGATTCACCCTCAAAGAATTGGAAGCCAGGCTTAACCCTTCGGTTTTCTTCCGGACCCACCGCTGTTATCTGGTGAACCTGCACAAGGTGAAGGAGATTGTTCCTTTCTTTAACGGCACTTACAACCTGGTGGTTGAGGATAAGGAGAACAGCGAGGTGCCTGTCAGCCGGGC
>JAMCVT010000071.1 GCA_023475565.1 Actinomycetota bacterium | reverse complement strand
CTGCCGTTTTGTGAATGATGTTTTTGAGGAGCCGTGTGCGTGAATTGCGCTCGCACGGATCTGTGAGGAGCGAGGGCACAATTCCTAGACTCAGAGCTTGGGAGAGGCCCTTCTTACTCGACAAGTTTATGCCGGGCTTTGCGGGTGGATTCAGAGAATGATCCTGTGCCTGGCAGTATTAATTGACATATTAGGAATGCTTAACTTATTCTGGCTTCTGACTCCAGGCTTCTGACCGGAAGTATTACCCACAAGCGCGTTATGCAAAGGAGGTTTTTAAATATGATTACTGCCAGGCCCCGTGGTACGGCCGACATTCTTCCCGAAGAAGCGGCCGGGTGGAGGTACGTGGAGGATACATTCAGAATTATATGCCGGGAATACTGCTACGAAGAGATACGGACCCCCATTTTCGAGCATACCGAGCTTTTTGAAAGAGGAGTGGGGGATACCACCGACATAGTGGAAAAGGAAATGTACACCTTCCGGGACAGGGGGGACCGCAGCATAACCTTAAGGCCCGAGGGAACAGCCCCTGTTGTAAGGGCCTACCTGGAAAATAACCTCAATGCCGGCCCCCAGCCGGTGAAGCTGTTTTACACCGGCCCCATGTTCCGGTACGATAAGCCCCAGGCCGGCAGGTTCAGGCAGTTTCACCAGCTGGGGGCCGAGGTGCTGGGATCCCCGCTGCCATCGGTGGACGCCGAACTTATCGCCATGGTCATGGAATTTTACGGGCGCCTGGGGTTAAAGGGGCTTGAGCTGCACATAAACAGCGTGGGCTGCCCCAGGTGCAGGTCGGACTTAAGAGAAAGGTTGCAGCAATTTTTAAATCCCAAACTGAATAGCCTGTGCGCCAACTGCAGGGGGAGGTTTTCCAGGAACCCCCTGAGGATACTGGACTGCAAGGAGAAGGACTGCGCTGAAATTTCCGCCGGCGCCCCCACCACCCTGGACTGCCTGTGCCCTGACTGCGAGAGCCGCTTCAGCAGCGTGAAGGGATATCTGGACAGGCTGGGGATAGCCTACCAGGTAGACAGCCGTCTGGTAAGGGGGCTGGACTATTACACCAACACCGCCTTTGAGGTAATGTCCCGGGACATAGGGGCTCAGAGCTCCATCGGCGGGGGAGGCAGATACAACGGACTTATTGAGGCTGTAGGCGGCCCGCCCACCCCGGGGGTGGGGTTTGCCCTGGGGGTGGAAAGAATACTGCTGACCATGAAGGGGCAGGGCATTGACTTGCCGGGCAGGGACAGGCCGGATGTATTTGTGGTTAATGCTGATCCGGACACTGAAATGGAGGCCTTTAAAATTCTCTTTACGCTGAGAAAAGGCGGCCTTAGCGCCGACAAGGACTTCCTGGGCCGGAGCATGAAGGCCCAGATGAAATATGCGGGAAAGACCGGCTGCCGCTATGTGGTTATTCTTGGAGGCAATGAGCTGAAGAGGGGGGCTGCCGGGGTTAAGGATATGGCCAGCGGGGAGCAGGTTGAAATGACGCTTACTGACCTGGCCGGCCAGATAAAAAAGAAGGTTTACGGAGGGGAATAGAAATGTCTGAAAGCATGGGCAGTATGAAAAGGACTCATATGTGCGGCGTATTGAGGGCCGAAAATATTGGTGAGCAGGTTGTTCTGACCGGGTGGGTACAGCGCCGCCGGGACCACGGGGGCCTCATTTTTATTGACCTCCGGGACAGGACAGGCCTTATCCAGCTGGTGTTCAGCCTGGACCTGGACAGGGAGGCCTTTGTAAAGGCAGAAACAATAAGGAGCGAATACGTTCTGGCGGTATCCGGTAAGGTGGTCCCCCGGCCCGAGGGGACTGAAAACAGCTCTCTGCCCACCGGCATGGTGGATGTGGAGGTCAGTGAGGTGCGGATACTTAACCGGGCCAAAACCCCGCCCTTTTACATCGAGGACGGCGTTGATGTGGATGAGAACCTGCGCCTGCGCTACCGCTACCTGGACCTGAGGCGTCCCGAGATGCAAAAGTCCATCGAGCTGAGACACAGGGCGGCCAGGGCGGTAAGAGTATTCCTGGACAGGAACGGCTTTTTGGAAATAGAAACGCCTGTGCTTACCAGGAGCACCCCCGAAGGGGCCAGGGACTACCTTGTGCCCAGCAGGCTGAATCCCGGCAAGTTTTACGCGCTGCCCCAGTCTCCCCAGCTTTTCAAGCAGATACTGATGGTGTCCGGGATGGACAGGTATTTTCAGATAGTCCGCTGCTTTCGGGACGAGGACCTGCGGGCCGACAGGCAGCCGGAATTTACCCAGATAGACATCGAGATGTCCTTTGTGGATGTAGACGATGTGGTAACCCTTGCGGAGGAGATGGTCAGCTATATCTGCAGGGAAACCACAGGGCTTGAAATAAACACCCCCTTCCCCCGCATGACCTACCGGGAGGCCATGGACCGCTACGGATCAGACAAGCCTGACACCAGGTTCGGGATGGAGCTGAATGATATATCCGATATCGCCGAAGGCTGCAATTTCAAGGTATTCGCCTCGGTGGTGGGGTCCGGGGGCCGGGTAAAGGGAATCAATGCCAAGGGCTGCGGCACATACAGCCGTAAGGAAATAGACGACCTGACCGCCTTTGCCGCCAATTACGGCGCCAGGGGGCTGGCCTACCTGCTGGTTACCGCCGAGGGGGTAAAGTCGCCCATAGCCAAATTTTTTACCCCGGAGGAAATGAGCACTATCCTGGACCGCCTGGAGGCCGCCGCAGGGGACCTGCTTCTCTTTGTGGCCGACAGGCCCAATGTGGTGGCAGCCTCTCTGGGCGCTTTGAGGCTGCACCTGGCTGAACGGACAGGCATAATTCCGGAAGATAAGTATAACTTCCTGTGGGTGCTTGATTTTCCCCTCCTGGAGTATGATGAGGAAGAAAAGCGCTATTTCGCCATGCACCACCCCTTCACCTCCCCCAGGGAAGAGGACCTGGGGCTGATGGAAGCAGACCCGGGGGCGGTAAGAGCCAGAGCCTACGATGTAGTGCTCAACGGTGTGGAAATAGGAGGTGGAAGCATCCGCATCCACCGCAGGTCTATTCAGGAAAGGATGTTCAGCTCCCTGGGCATGTCAGAGGAAGAGGTCAGCGAAAAATTCGGATTTATGCTGGAGGCCTTTGAATACGGGACTCCACCCCACGGGGGCATAGCTTTCGGCTTCGACCGCCTGGTGATGCTGCTGGCGGGCAAGAAAAGCATCAGGGACGTCATTCCCTTTCCTAAAACGGCCAGCGCGGCTTGCCTCATGACCGGCGCCCCCAACCTGGTGGACCCGGCCCAGCTGCGGGAGCTCCACATAAAGACCGAGGTAAAGGTTAAGGCATAGCCCTTAGGCATACAAAATATGAAGCCTGTTATATTTTGTCCAATAATTAACTTTTTGGTAAGCAATGGAGGTAAATGAGCGTATAATGTAGCAGGAATTGTGCATAATATTAATGACCCGGTTTGCCCGGGAGTAAAGACAAATAAAATATCGATGCTTGCATGTTGAAAAGTAATATGATAACATAATACTACAAAAGCAAATTACCCTACTGTGTGCGTGGACACCTTGAAGTTTTAAACCAACACATTGACATTGGGAGTCCGGTCTCTGATTGTGGCTGTAGACCTTTGTATTGAAGGTAACATAAGTAGTCAGGAGGACACCCACTTATTTGAGATAAGGTTCAAGAAACTTTGGGGTTTACGGCACTTGTGGGGTTATTTTGCCGTATATGACATTTAAGGATTGCTACAAATTTTCGATCAATTAAAAGGTCGAATATTTTTATTTTTACGGAAAAACGATTTATTATTGATTTATTAAGCTTAGGTACGAAATAGGTGATTAGATATGGAAAGCAGGTTTAGCCGTACGGAAATGCTCATAGGCCCGGAAGGTGTGAAGGTTCTGGGTGATAGCACCGTTGCCGTATTCGGTCTGGGAGGGGTAGGGTCCTATGCGGTGGAGGCTCTGGCCAGGGCCGGGGTGGGCGGGTACGCGCTGATTGATTTCGACATTGTCTCAAAAAGTAATATAAACCGCCAGCTGCATGCCCTGGATGATACGGTGGGCCTGGCCAAGGTTGAACTCATGGCCGGCCGGGTATTGAAAATAAATCCCTCGGCAGTGGTATCCAGTCACGGGCAAAGGTACTCGCCCGGGGATGGGGAAAAATTTTTGAAAGACAGGCCGGACTACGTGGTGGACGCTATTGACGATATGGAGTCCAAGGTGGACCTTATAATATTTTGCCTTAAAGAGGGCCTGCCCATTGTTTCCAGCATGGGCACCGGAAACAAGCTGGACCCCACCCTTTTCAGGGTGGACGACATATCCAGGACCTCGGTCTGCCCCATGGCCCGGTCAGTCAGGACCAGGCTGAAAAAAGAAGGTATAGGTTCAGGTCTGAAAGTTGTTTTTTCCACCGAAGAGCCCCGGAAGATAAATGAGGTCCGTGATGAAACAGGGAGAAAAGTGCCTGCCAGTATATCCTTTGTTCCTCCGGTGGCCGGCATGATACTGGCCGGGGTGGTGGTAAGGGACCTCTGCCAGCGCCGGGTCGGGACCAAAATACATTGACAACAACTTTTTGTAAATAATATAATATCAGGTGCCGGTCTTTATTTTTTTAGCACAATTTTTTAGCATAAAATATTGGAAGTAAAAGAAAAGGAAGGGGAGATTGTATTGGCCAGCGACCTCATAAAAAACCTGGATGACGGGACTTTCAAAGATTTTGTAGCCACAACCCAAACCCCTGTGCTGGTGGATTTCTGGGCCGAATGGTGCGGCCCCTGCAAGATGATTGCTCCCGTGGTGGAAGAGATAGCCAGCGA
>JAMCVT010000162.1 GCA_023475565.1 Actinomycetota bacterium | reverse complement strand
GGCCGGGGTTATGTGTTTCAGATTTATGGTAAATAGGGCCAGGGCAAGTACAAAAGCAATAAACAAAAGAAACCTTCTCAAGAAATCATCTCCTTTCTTGATTACCATATTTATACCATTATATTTTTATAGATGGGCGAACGGGTGTTTTTGTTCCATGGATTTCCTTTTTTTCATCATTCCCGAATAAAGAGGAAGAATTTAATCCCGATATAACAATAAAAAACCGGAGTTACCCGGTTTAAAAAAATTTTTCCCTACTTTTCAGTTAGGTATCAGTTCTTTTACGCCAGCCTCAAATTCTTCTATGCTCTTTGCCTTAATGGCCCGGCGAAGAAGATTTTTTAGTGTGTCCACATCATCAATTGTTTTCAATTTTTCTGCAAGGTTACCGGGATAATGGCCCGTGTTTTCTTTCAGGGCTTCCATAATGGCATCTACTATTCCCTGATGTATCCCTTGATGTATTCCCTGGTCAATCCACTTTTCCCTGACGCCGTCAAAAAGAGGGAAAGTATCCAATTTGTTCACCTCCATCAATTTCAGTATTAAATCTCTAGAAAATTTAAGTGATGCGAAAGCGCCGAGGGCAAGGTACAGGATGGATCTGTCTTCGTCCCCGGGAATTTCGTCTTTCAGCCGACTTACACACTTCTCCAGAACTGCCTCCAGGGATTCATCCTGCCGCATCAGGGGTACAAGCGGCAGCAGGCCCACCGGGCCACGGTAGAGGAAGTCCCTTCCGGCAATGTCCTGCAGGTTAATCTGGCGGTAATTAAAGTTTACCACGGGCAGGTCCAGGCACTCAAGTATGTACCGGCCTTCCTGCCGGCCGCCGCCGGTCAGGTTGATTACGACAGGATAGACAGGCACCTCGTGCCTACGGTGGTGCATGGCCGTATATTCCAGCAGCCGCATGGCCATCTTCCGGTCCGGCCTGGACTGGAATTCAACCAGCATCAGGTACTGATAACCATCTTCCCGCACCTTCAAAAGCACGTCCGATGTCCTCTGTACAGCCACAGCCTCTTTGTCTTTATCCTCAACTTGCTCCACTGAAACAGCCACACCCCGAACGAAAGAGGCAATCTGGTCCTTGTACCTTTCCACCAGGGCCTTAATAATGAGATCATATTCGGCCACCGGCGCACCCCCTTATCTCATATTATAGCAGAAACTACTTTAACCGGACAGATCAGGAAGAGAGTTATGACTTAGACAAAAACAAGTTGTAATACCGTCATCAGCATTGTGGCCGGACCCAGAACAGCACCGTACGGAACCTCTCCCCCGGGTAGCCTGCCTGCGGCTACCATTACCCCCTGTTTAAGCTGTCCGGTCTTATACCAGGTATAGGCTAAACCCCAGGCCATCAGGACCATCCCGGCCAAAATGGAACCGCATAGAACCGGCTCATGACCCAGGAAAAGCGACAGCGCCACGGCCAGTTTCAAGTCCCCCCCGCCCATTTTTCCGGATAAAAAGAAAAAGAGGTAAATGGATAAAATAACCATGCTCCCATAGAGGTGAGACCATTGTGCCGTTGCAATACTGTAAACAAGCCCGGAAACTGCTGCCGGGTACGTATGGCGGTTGTAAATGGTCATTGATTTTATGTCTGTATAAGTACAGATGGCGGTCAGGATCCCGGCAAGAATAAGATTTACGTAAGGAATCAATCTGCCTTACCCCTCCTTCACTCAACCTTTTTTAAAATATCCCCCGGCCGGACCCTGTTACGTACCGTACCCCCGGGGAGTTCCACCACCAGACTGGCCTTTCTCACCACAGGGCTTATCCTGAAAGGGGGCATATCCTTTATCAGATATACCACCATACCCCTTCGGTCAAGAAAAACCGAGTCGATATTGAACCGCATAAAAAAGGTATGAACGGACCTGCAGGGCCTCAGAACAAGGGCGGATCCGTCAGCCATGGTCTTCCTCCCCATCAACCCGATCAGTCGGCTTAAAAAATTTTCCGAAACCATTACTTGTTCCGCTAATACTTCCCCGGTCATACAGTTTAAAAGCCTCATAAAACATCCTCTAAAAAGAAAAACCCCACCAGGGATGGCAGGGTCTATCAGGTTGCCCCTCAATTGGAGTTTTGGATGGTGTCGGCCACATCCTGAACCTTGCTTCCAAGGTTTCTACCCAGCAACCGGAAGCCGGCAATAGCCAGCACAGCTACCAGGGCTATGATCAGTCCGTACTCGGCCATGCCCTGCCCCCGCTGGTCCCTGTGAATTTTCACAGCCTGAGCAGCCAGGTGTTTAAACATTCTGTTCACCCCCTTCACAATTTTATAAAAAATCTTCGTTTAGCCTCTCAATCACCTTATTTCAGGGCCTGGAAACCAGTTAATCACCGAATACCATGAGTATGTTCCACAAAATCGGAAACCCTATGAGAATCAGGAAAGGCAGCAGAACAAAGGCCACAATGGGAAATAACAGCTTTATGGTGAGCTCGCCGGCCACCTTCTGGGTTTCCTGTTTCCTTCTGGCCAGTATCTTTTCGGCGTGGTGCTTTACCACCGGCTCCAGGGGACTGCCGTACCTAATGGCCTGCTGGATTTTGCCCACCAGGCCCGTAAGCTCGGGTATCCCGCAACGCAGGGCCATCTTGTTCAGGGCCGCCGCCCGGCTGTCCCCGGTGGCCATGTCCATCAAGGCCCGGTTGATTTCTCCGGCCAGCTCGCCCCTCATGGTCCCGGCCACCTCCTCCAAGGCCGCAAGTAAATCCGCCCCCTTAAGAGCGTTGCCGAGAAGCAAGCAGAAGTCCGGAATGTCCCTTTTAATGGAATCCACCCGGGCACTGACCTTCCTGTTCAGCCACACCCCGGGAGCCAGATACAGAATAATTGCGATCAGAACGCACCAGTAAATGTCAACCCACCCCATCAGGGCCGGGGGGATAAACGCTGCCACGCTCATTACGGGAAGGGCGAACTGGAGGCCGGCAAAGTATTCCGGACCGATGTCCATGTCCGCCTGGCTGATCTTTTTCTGGAGCACCGTCCGGGAGACCTCATTGCTCATCCTTCTTCCGGTATTCTCCAGGATCCGGTCGGCCCCGCCCCTCAGTTCCACCCCGCCGGGCAGCTTCAGCCTGTTGCCGCCCGCCAGCACCAGAACCGATGAGGCCATCAGTGCCCCGGCCAGAACTGCGACGTTAACTCCTTTAATAAGGGCATTCAGGTTCTCCAGCACTCCTATACCCCCTGCCCCAGGGTGTTTTTGATCATCCTGCGGGTAATGACATTGCCTGACATGATCCAGGCCGTGGCCGCTACGAATATGAAGGCCCCCTCCATGGTTTGAAAAAGGGGGGCGGTGAACCCCGGGGCCATTACCCTGGCCAGGCCCACAAACACGAAGGGCAGGGCGGTCAGCACCTTGAGGGTCATCATGTTCTGGGCCACGGCCGCCGAAACTATGCCGCGGAAGCTCTCCCTGTCCTCATAGGACTCCATGGCGTGCCTGCAAATTTCCGCCAGGTCGCAGCCAACCCGGCTGTAAAGGCTCATACCCATGGAGAGGACTTTCAGTTCCTCCCAGCCCGTTTCTTTCCTTACCGCCTCCAGGGCCTGGACCAGGGTGTCGCCGGTCCTGGTCCGCCTTAAGACCTCGTAGAAAACGTCCCGGGCCGGACGGGGCATGTTGGGTACGGCGTCCTCCAGGGACTGGTAAGGGTTGAGCCCCCCGTACATGGCACTCTCAAGCTGCCCCAGGACGTCTATGAACTGGCTCTTCAACAGCTCCATCCTGTCCTCTTCCTGCTTTTTCTTCCACCACCTCAGAACGAGTGTCCCGGAGAGCGATCCCGCCAGGGCGAAATACCAGGCGCCGGTAACAGCCAGGGTAATTCCGCCGAGGATGGCCCCGCCGGCGATGACGATCAGCCTGTCCTGGGGCGACTTCCCCGGTCCCTTGCGGGTTTCGATGACCTCATCCTTAAGCCTTACGGTTCTGACCCGGAGTTTGACTTTATGCCCCGTAAGCAGCCAGAAGACGGCCACGGCCACCAAAAAGGCGGCCAGCAGTAAGAGGTCAGTCAATTCACCCACCCTCCCTCGTCCACGAAGACTTCCCGGCGTTGGAACTCTTCGGCCACCCAGTCAAAAGAGTCAGTTTTGTTATTGTACCGCCACAGGGTATGCAGTTTTACGTTCAGTACGCCTTCACTGCGCTGGGTACCTACAACCTCGCAGATATGGTCCAGCCGGCGCCGGCCGGACCGGTCCTTGAGCACGTGGATGAAAATGTCCACGGCGTCGGCTATCTGTTCCACTATCCCGTCGTAAGGTATATCCATCCTGGCCATCTGCACCATGTTTAAAAGCCTTCGGGTGCAATGCCTGGCCGAGTTGGCGTGGGCGGTGGTCAGGGAACCCTTGTGGCCGGTGTTCATGGCCTGAAGCATGTCGAAGGTCTCCCCAGCCCGGCACTCACCCACGATGATTCTCTTGGGGGCCATGCGCAGGGTGTCCACCACCAGGTCCCGCTGGGTGATTTCTATCCTGGCGTCGGCTGTGGCTGGCCTGGCCTCCAGGCTCCTGACATTGGTGTGCTGGAGCTGCAGCTCGGCCGGGTCCTCGATGGTGACGACACTCTCCTCCTCCGGGATAAAGGAAGCCAGGCAGTTTAACACGGTGGTCTTGCCCGAGCTGGTGCCCCCGCTGATGACCATGTTCTGCTTTGAAATCACGGCAGCCCTGAGGAAATCAACCACTTCCGGGGACATGACGTTCCTTTTGATCAGGTTCTCCACCGTCATGTCCTTCCGGAACCGGCGTATGGTGAACATGGTTCCCTTAACCGCCACCGGCGGGATGTGGGCGATCATCCTGGAGCCATCGGTGAGGCGGGCGTTCACTTTGGGGCTGGCCGCCTTT
>JAMCVT010000117.1 GCA_023475565.1 Actinomycetota bacterium | reverse complement strand
CATAGCCGCCCACCGGAAACAGGCAGAGCTATCTTCATATACTTTCCCCCCGGCCGGTATATTTTCCTCAAGATAATGCTGTTTTTAAAATATTACCATACAAAAAAAGCTGGCCTCTTAAGAGCCGGGCCTGCTGTTTGGAATAAAAGGATCTAATGCTTTATTCAACATAAGTTCATAATTACCTTTTTAAATACCGTAATATTTACTAAAAAACCTCAATATAATACGCCCGGAATCAATACCCGGGCGCATTACCGCTATGCACCGTTTTAATGTGAGAAGATATAAAATATATGTATGGCTACTGGGGCAGTGCCATGAGGTCAATATTTATAAAAAGGCTACTCTGATATTTTTCTATGCCTCCCTCATCGCAAAGTCTTGACAATACAGGGTCTAAAGGTATACTGCCGATAAACGGAATACCGAAGGCTTTGGCCATCTCCCTGCCCCTACCCGGGCCGAACAACTCTATCTCTTTTCCGCAGTGCGGGCAAACAGCCCCGCTCATGTTTTCAACCAGGCCTATTATGGGAACATTCATCTGCACGGTCATTTTTATTGCCTTTGTCACTATAAGATTGGCCAGGTCCTGGGGAGATGTCACAACTACAACCCCATTTAGAGGCAGGGACTGCATCACCGTCAGGGGAACATCCCCGGTGCCGGGCGGCAGGTCCACCACAAGATAATCAATATTCCCCCAGGCCACATCGGTCCAGAATTGTTTTACCGCACCGGCAATTATAGGGCCGCGCCATATAACCGGGTCATCTTCGTTGGGCATCAGCAGATTCAATGACATTATTTTTATTCCGGTGGCGGAAACATGCGGGAAAATGGCCAGGCCGTTACTGTCTGCCAGACCCCTGACACCAAACATCTTGGGCACGCTGGGGCCGGTTATATCGGCATCAAGCACCCCCACCCGGTATCCTTTTTTACTCAGCTCACAGGCAAGCAGCGAGGTGACTGAGGACTTGCCAACACCTCCCTTGCCGCTCATCACCGCGATAACATTCCTTATGCGGCTGTTATCATTCTCCTTCAGCTTTTCTATGCCACACTGGGAGCTATCGCAGCCTCCCCCGTCTTTTTTATCCTCACAGGAAGAACCCCCTGGTCCCTGAATCATTAGTTTTTCCTCCCCCGTCCTTATATAATAAGTAGTCTTAGTGGTCGCATATATTGGGGCCGGCCTCTAAGCCGCCTGACAGATAAAGCTGTACAATATCTTCCGGACTGCCGCTGGAAGGGGAAACACCTGCCACCACCTTTATGCCTTTTTGACTGAATATATTCTGCGCCTGCATACCCATTCCCCCGGCTATAACAACATCAACACCCTCCTCACCAAGCAGACCGGGCAGAAGGCCGGGCTCGTGGGGCGGGGCGTTAAGGGATGAAACCCTCAAAATTTCTGCGGACCCCCGATGCACATCATATATATAAAACCTCTCACAGTGCCCAAAATGCGAGCAAATCTGTCCTCCGGAAACTGGCAGAGCTATCTTCACTCTTTTCCCTCCTCTTTTATTTGGTCCAACAGATTAATCCACACCCGCCGGATATCCTCCGACGCAGTCCCACCGTTTAAGGCCACTACCGGCTTCTTTTTAATCTGGGCATCTATAACGGACCTGTCGTAATGAATACCGCCCAGCACGGCAATCCCCTCAGCCTTTGCTTTTTCGTATATCTTTCCGGTTACCCCGGGGTTGATGTCAAACTTATTGACGCAAAGATAGGCGGGTATTTTGAAATAGCGGGCCAGATGAAACACTCTTTCCATGTCATGCTCGCCGGATACAGAGGGCTCGGTAACAATCAATACTGCGTCAGCCCCTGTTATCGAAGCTATTACAGGACAGCCGATACCGGGTGGGCCGTCCACAATAATAAAAGGAAGGTCCTCCCTCTGGGCAATCATTTTGGCCTGGTTGCGCACCAGGGCCACCAGCTTGCCTGAGTTATCCTCGGCCACACCCAGCCTGGCATGAACCATGGGACCGTATGGTGTTTCCGAAATAAACCACTGGCCATTGACCACCAGCTTGAAATCAACGGCTTTTTCAGGGCAGAAAAAGCTGCAGACTCCACACCCCTCACAGCTAAAGGGATCAACCTGATAGGTATGGCCTTCCTCATCCCTGATAATGGCTTCGAACCGGCAGACCTCAATACATCTGCCGCAACCGCTGCATTTTTCCGGGTTAACTGAGGCTTTCTTCCCCCCGAAAAAATTTTCGGTTCTTTTTATACGGGGATTCATCACCAGGTGCAGATCGGCAGCGTCTACGTCACAGTCCGCCACTACCGACCTGCCGGCCAGAGCGGCCAGTGAGGCGGACAGGCTTGTCTTGCCGGTGCCCCCCTTACCACTGATAACAACAATCTCTTTCACCTTTTAGCCTCTTTCCCGAGGGAAATTAATATATCGGTAAAATAGCCCCGAAAGTCCGGTATGGCATCAAATACCAGTTCTCCCCTTGAGTAAACCTCGGCAACCCTGCGATCATCAGGAATTTCCGCCAGTATCCTCACCCCCCTTGCACTGCAGTAATTTCTGGCCAGATGGTTATTCGTCTCCGACCTGTTTACCACTACCGAGAAGGGAACACCTAACTCACTGACCATATCTATAGCCAGACCCAGGTCATTAATCCCGAAGGGGGTTGGCTCGGTAACCAATATGACGTAATCCGCGCTTTTAATAGAAGTAATCGCCGGGCAGGACGTGCCCGGCGGAGCGTCAATTATTCTAAAGGCACCCTTTTTTCCAGTCGACAGTACCGCCTTTATCATAGGCGGGCTCATGGCCTCACCGACGGTAAGTCTTCCGTGAATAAAGTTAATCGGACCGGAGCGCCCCTCCTCCAAAACTCCTATGTCTCTTCCCTTCTCACTGATGGCCCCCACAGGACAAACCAGTGAGCACCCGCCGCACCCATGGCACATATTCTCAAAGGTTAGAATGGTCTTATTCAGGCAGACAATTGCGCTGTACTGACATATTTCCGAGCACAAGCCGCAGTAGGTGCACTTTTCCTCGTCCACAGCCGGCACCGGCACATAAATACGCCGGCTGCCGGTGATGCGGGGCTTTAAAAAAAGATGCCCGTTGGGCTCCTCCACATCACAATCAACATAATAAACCTCGCCACCGGCCTGGGACGCCGCGCAGGCAAGATTGGAGGAAACGGTGGTTTTTCCTGTTCCTCCCTTGCCGCTGGCAATAGCCACAGTCAAATCTGACAGCATTCATACTCCCCCTGCAGGGTATTTATTCTGTTACATGGCTTTCATCTCGTCTTTTTCCGAACAGTTCCAGGGCTGCTTCAAGGTTTTTAACCCGCTCTCTGAGCAGATCCAACTCTTCTCTGCCGCTATCCGGAATCTCAACCCCCGGTGAAAAAGCATATGCGGGAGCCTGCCTGCTGCGGAGAGTCTTTTCTACGGTATACCGGCAATTCCTCCAGCCCCGGCCGGCCCCCCGGAATGTCCCCTCACCTACCTGGTTTATGCAATAACCTCTCCCTTTTCCTGACATTGGCCCCATGCCCACAGGGCCAGTCCCGTTAAATCCTGACATTAAAATCCCTCCTTTAGTCTTATTGTTTGCAGCCGCCATCAGCCTTCCCCCGGCCGCATCCCCGGCCCTGGCCGCCCTTTCCGGAAGCATTGCCCTTGCCTTTTCCGCCACACCCTGAACCCTTTTTCTGACCGGTGCCTGGAGTCGAACTATTATTGCCGCACCCTCCCTGCCCCTTGCCGGGATTACCTGAACCATCCCTGCCAGACATATTTGCACCTCCAATGCCATGGAAATCTATGCCCAATGACCTTCCACATCAGCCGTCTCCGCTTCTTTTAATTCTCCTTTTTTAAACCTGTCAAGCATTTCCGCCACTGTTCCCCCGCCACCCGTATACACCTTTTTTCCTGCAGCTTTCAGCACCCGAAAGGCCTTCGGCCCGCAGTGCCCGGTGATAACGGAATCAACCCCCAGACGGGTAACGTTATCTGCAGCCTGTATACCTGCTCCCTGGGAGGCCTCAAAGCTTTTTTCATTGCTGACAGCCTTAAACTGCCCGGTATTGGAATCGGCCACGATGAACCAGCTGCACCTTCCGAACCTGGGATCCACCATGCTGTCAATGTACTGCCCCTGTGCAGTCACCACAGTTTTCATAAATCAACCCCCTTGAGACTATCTGTTTTTATGAGCATAATTTCATTACTATTATATTTTTATAATGGTCATATGTCAATTATAATAGGGGGTATTCTCCATTAAACTTTCTTATTGTTACTTTTCCAAAAAATTTGCCCTTTGCAGCTATTGTAATGATATACCGGCCAGTTGTTTAATCGCATGATTGCAATATGTAACCATTTATTTATTAAATTGCATTATGCAATTTAATTGCCTTTTTTCTACTAATATCAGGAGTTTATATATAAAAAACATTTGCTTTTTCAATATGAACTATTGCAAAACGCAATCCCAGGATTCCCCCTATTATTCAAAAAGCTTATATGGCAACAAAACTGTACTGGCACCACATTTGCGTTTTTAGCCAGCGGGATGGCTAAACCTTGTTGTTACTCCTTATTTTCGTAGCGCCGGATAACCATTTCGGCGCGTCTTTTTTGCCGGAGTACTAAAAATATGATGCTGCCGGGGGAGGTGGTCAAACTTTAATTCTCTTTCCACAACTAAAAATTATAGCCGTCACCAAAAAGATTAATGCAAGAACTCTGCCCGTTTCGCTATTGTCATTTCACCTTCCAGGATCAGGCCCACCTTGAAATTGCCAAGGCACTGCTGAAAAATGATGTATTTATGATCTCCACCGGCTGCCATGCCCAGGCCTGCGCCAAGGCAGGGCTGATGGACCCGGACACGGTGG
>JAMCVT010000035.1 GCA_023475565.1 Actinomycetota bacterium | reverse complement strand
CGTCCCTATAGCGACCTCAGAGTGACCCCAAAGCTACCCGAATTGATCATAGTATAAATCTTTTTTTCAGACTACCGTTCGCTTTAGCGCTTTAAAGCGTCATATAGTTTCCTGAAGAATAAAAAAACCGCCCTACGGCGGCTAGCCGTCAGCTATCAGCAGTCAGTAATCAGACTGCCTGGCCGCAAATAAGCGGCTACCGGAGAGAATAAAATTGCGCTTTCAGTTTTTTTTACCCCCGACTCCCGGCAGAATAATGTCTTCATGATAACATGCGTTAAAGAGAATGCAAGGGGTTTTATTATACCGGGCGGCATTTTACTTAAAAAATAGATCTGACCACCTGGCCCGCCAGGTAAAAAAAGGCCAAACCGCAGATGCCGTACCCCGCCGCCCTGTCAAAAAAGGTGTCTTCCCTTTCCAATGCCTCTAGTAAAGCGCCGGTTAGAGACCTGAAGGCAGGCCTGTCCACACCGGCACGGGAAATTCTTTTACCACCGGCTCTCTGCCTGTCCCTTTTTTCGTATCTCCAGGGGCTGCCCGCGCAGTGCCCCATTTGCAATTCTCCAGTCAGCTGGGCTGTGGTCATGGTAAAACATCTCCCATCATTCAGTTTAATAATCACTACGGAACGTCTGTTCCCCGAACCTTTGTTTCATTATAATTGTCGAAAATGAAACTGTCAATAATTTCTTGTAAAATTTATTAACTGACCCGCTTAATAATTGAAGATAAGATGTGGTGAGAGGGTGGAAGGAGGCGGGCTATTCTCGTCGAATTACATTTAATAGTACAGGGGAGGGGTGGACTATGTTCCCACAGGCCCATGTTTACTTTGCCGGAGTGGTCCTGGAAAAAATGAGCGATGCGGTGGCCCTGGGCAGTATCTTCCCGGATATGGCCATAGGGGCCGGGGTAAACAGGGATGTTTCCCACAACAGCGGCCTGGAGATGTTTGATTTTCTTAAGCAGGACAGCGAACTCCGGGATTTTGCCCTGGCCAATATAACCCACGGGGTAACCCCGGGCGGGCTTGATTATTACGGAGACGAAAAAAACCCCCCGTATGAGAAGGGTTACTGCTTTGAAAAGGGCCGCGCCCTTGTGGAGGTCACCATCAGGGCCTGCAACATACCTCCTGAAATGGGCTGGTGGAAGGCCCACAATATAGTGGAAATGGGCATTGAGATGCAGGTAAGCTCCTCCGGGGAATACGGAGGCTACCTGTACAGCGCCTTTCAGAACCGGGAACTGGTAGCCGACATCAGCGAAAGGCTGGGAGAATTCTACAGGGTGGGCTCCCTGCCCTTTGCCAGACGGATGTCCAGCTTTCCTTCCTACATAGACCTTTCCGCCCCGACTGCCGAGAGCCTCGCCGTAAAATACGGCTTCCAGATGCAGTACAAGCACAGCATCGGTATAAATATAAAGGAAGTAGCCAAGCTAATTACGCTGGCCTCGGAAATGGTGGAAGAAGACATTGATGACTTTTTCTTATCGGCGGCCCGGAGAGTGAAAAAAATAATTGGTCATGTTATACCCTAAAAAGGGCTGAATATATTTATGGACTATCAATATCTTTATAACCTGACCGGCGCCGTCACCCCCCTGGAAACTGACTGCGGCCTGCTCTGCAGCAGTATC
Source organism: Actinomycetota bacterium (assembly GCA_023475565.1). Taxonomy (GTDB): domain Bacteria; phylum Bacillota; class Desulfotomaculia; order Desulfotomaculales; family Desulfocucumaceae; genus BRHc4a. Next base: position 3,308 of record JAMCVT010000035.1, on the reverse strand, counting down.
TGCTGCCGGCGGGACCGCAAAAACACCCTGGGGATATACCTTTTCCCCGGCGAGGAGATTATGCTCCCGCCAGATGAAAGCTGGATCGAAAGAGAGCTGCACAACCCGGCCGAGTATGACTTCCCTGACAACTGGAAGGAGCCTGTGCATTTCATAAAGTGCACCTCCCCCTGCCCCAGGGAAAAGAGGCCGCTTTCCTGCCGCTTTTTTCCCCTGGCCCCCCATCTTCTTACCGACGGCGCACTTATACTCACCTATGAGACGGTGCGGCTGCCCTACCGGTGTCCCCTTATATACAAAGAGCTGCCCTTAAGGAAAGATTTCGTGGAGGTGGTGGCCCTGGCCTGGCGGGCGCTGCTTCAGGACCCCAGGATATTCAGGCTGGTGGAAGAGGACTCCAGGGAAAGGGAAATCAGTTTGCAGAGTATCCCCCCCATATTATGGTTCCAGGGCGCCCGGGACTAATACCGGCTATTTTCCCGGGGAAGAACTGGATTTGCGATAAACCAGTCCTTCAGCCAGGGCTACCTGCTCGCCGCTTTCATTTTCCACCGTAATCCGGTAGAGCCCGGTTTTCCTGGTCACATTCTCGGCGCTGGCGGTGGCCGTAAGGTATTCCCCCGGCTTGCTGGTCCTTAGATAATAGATGGTGGTATTAATGGCCACCTCGGCATCTCCCCAGGCATTGCACGCATTTCCCAAGGCTACGTCGGCAAGGGTAAAAACGGCGCCCCCATGAGTAATTCCGTGAATATTGGTCATATAACCGGCCACCTTCATACCCACCCTGGCATAGCCGGGCTTTAGCTCAAGCAGCTCCACACCCAGGTGCCGGGGGAAGGGGTCATTCATAAGCCTTTCCACAATCTCATCGCTTACCTCTATGTTCCCCCTGGCCTTATCTCTGCTCATAACTGTTCTTCCTCCCTCTCAATGGTTAATTACTGTGGGTTCTGCCGTCATTCTGTTTAAAAGCCCGCGCTCCAAAGCCTCCAGGAAATCACTGACTCCTCCATTTCCTTACCAGGTCAAGTAAAAAATCCTTCTTATTCCTTTGGGGGTCATCCAGCACAATGTCCAGCAGCCTGTGCAGCAGCCGGCCCATATCCCTGCTCTGTCTTATCCCCAGGCCCTTGAGGTCATTGCCGTTAACAGCCAGATCCTTTACCCGCAGGGGCAGATTTCTTTCCAGTATATCTCTGACCTTTCTTTCCAGTGTCTCCACTGCGGCAGTATTTCCTTTTTCCCCGGCGGCCGCCGCCACAGCCCCCCACAGGCTGAAGATATCCTCCAGGTTCTCCGGCTTCACCCTGGCCATGAACTTTTTTATATTATTTTCCCGGTCAATATCAATTCCGGTAATCCTTTCCCTGACCATAGCGGTGACCGACCGCACGGTCCTGCGGTCATATTTGAGCCTGTTCAGTATTTCCTCCACCGGATTGTAATCATTATCCCTACGGCGCCTGTAGCGGTATTCATCGCTGTTCTCCGGGGGAGGGCAGTCCGCGCCCATTACGTAAAGCAGGGCGGCCAGCCTTACATTCAGTCTGGCCGGGGTGTTTTTCAACACCTCCAGGGTATACCCCAAGGCCTGCAAACTGTCCAGCTCAGGTATGATAAATCCCATAAGCCCGCAGTGTTTCATGAGCCCAACTCCCCTGTGGGGCTCAGAGCTCACCAGTATGTCATTCAGCTCCTCCCGAATCCTTTCCAGGGAAACTCTGGCTATTCGCCTGCGGCTTGCCCTGATGCTTTCCAGGGTCCTTTCCTCTATGGCAAAGCCTGTCTGGCAGGCAAACCTCAAGGCCCTCATCATACGGAGGGCGTCTTCTTTAAATCTTTTTTCAGGATCGCCCACCGCCCGGATAATTCCACCGGAAATATCCTTCAGCCCGCCGAAAAAATCATACACCTTTCCATCCAGGTCTGCGGCCAGCGAATTAATGGTAAAATCCCTTCTGGAGAGGTCTTCCTTAAGGCTGCCGGTAAATTCCACGGTGTCCGGCCTCCGGCTGTCCGAATAACTGCCATCCCTCCTCAGTGTGGTTACCTCAATACCCAGGTCGCCGGAAACAATAGTTACCGTCCCGTGCTTTTCTCCGATAAGCACCACTTTTTCGAAAAGGCCGCGGACCTGGTCCGGGGTGGCCCCGGTAGTTATATCATAGTCCCGGGGCTCCCTGCCCTGTACTATATCCCTTACCACCCCACCCACCAGGTAAACGCTGAACCCCCTCCGGCCCAGCCTTTCCATCACTTCCCTCACCTGAGGGGGGACAGCATCAAGTTTTATTCTGACATCAGAATTCATATTGTGCGCTCCCACCTGCCGTTGCTACAGAACATTAAAGTGCCCCGGAGCCGGATAGACGGAATAGTAAAATTTCAACCCCGGGGGCCACATCCTCCACCCACCGGTAGATAGCCTCCCCGGAGAGTTCTGCAGGCCCCTTTATAACTCCGGCGTGAAGCCCGTCGAATATTTCATCATAAAGGTCATCCCCCACGGCCTCATCGAAAAAAAGTTCCTGGAGCATATAGGCCAGCCAGCCGGTGTAACCACTCAGCATGGTCACCCCGCTCAGAAACCTGGCGGCCTCCCTTTCGGTCAGGCCGAAAAAGTACGCGCTGACGCCGTCAAAGGTCACCAGGTGAGGGTGGCCCGCCAGATCCACTCCCCCCCTGATAAAGCCTGCCCCGAAAGTGTGGGGCTTTATAGTTTCCCAAAAATTGGCTAGGCTTTCCTTCCACCTGGGCATCTCAGACCCCCCGCCTGTCCAACGCCGGCTGCTTTACAGTTTATAATTAACCCTTAAACCCTAAAAATCCTCCCATCTTCCTATCAAAACCGGGAAACGGTGCTAAAAACCGCCGTATTGCGGCGGTGCCGTCTTACAGACGGCGGAATTCAGAATGGGGTGAAGGCATTCCTTTGTTGCATAACCACGTGGAGCTCTTATATTTCACTACAATTTCTCTGTGTTTTCTGTGCCCTCTGCTAGAGAAGTCCCAAAATTTGCTTTAGTGCTTTAAAAATATACTTTCCTGGCTAAAAAAAGCCGCCATTGCGGCGGCCAATTCCAGATCCTTATACTTCATCACAATAGAAACTATCAGCAATGCTCAACTCATTGTCGAGTAAGAAGGGCCTCTCCCAAGCTCTGAGTCTAGGAATTGTGCCCTCGCTCCTCACAGATCCGTGCGAGCGCAATTCACGCACACGGCTCCTCAAAAACATCATTCACAAAACGGCAGAAGAACTAACCGTAAATGTTCACATAGATTTTCGGCTGCGGCAGAGGATT
>JAMCVT010000008.1 GCA_023475565.1 Actinomycetota bacterium | reverse complement strand
TAGAGAATATTAAAAATATTGACCGAAAGCCTAAAGGATCTTGTCTAGAAAGGGAGAATTGTTGACTGAATGTACAATCATTATATAGTTGAAAAAAAATTATCGTTTTTTTCTCCGGGAAAAATTTCAGAATCAAAAGGAGTTGGTTGCAATGCTTACAATATTTTCAAAGACCGGCACTTCGACAAAAAAGGAAGATACTCAGGCCAAATCCAATTTTATCTCTGCCCTTGCTAATTTTTCACTTGCCCATAGCGAACTGATGGCATTCAGTGCTTCGCTAAAAGTTCAGGAAGTTGCACAGAAGGCCGCCGGTTTAGCGGCCACGGCCGAGGAGATGTCTGCTGCGGCTGAAGAAACTTCGGCTTCCACCCAACAAATCAGTGCCGGTATGCAAATGGTAAGAGCTGGAGAGCAGGAAAGTTTTAATCGAACTAATTCTCTTGCTGAACTGGCCAAAGACGTAAATATAATGCTTAACAATATGGTTGATAATGTTACCGGGCTTGTGGGACAGATTAAAGACATAGACAGGATCAGCCAGAACGTGTCGGAGATAGCCGACCAGACAAATCTTCTCTCATTAAACGCTGCTATTGAGGCAGCCCGCGCTGGGGAACACGGCAGGGGTTTTTCGGTTGTGGCTGAAGAAGTGCGGAAACTGGCCGATCAAACCAAGGCAGCAGTAAAAGAAGTAAAAAACATTTCCGACCAAATGAATAAAAAAGCCGAAAACACCGGAGATGCCGTGTCTGGCGTAAAAAATACATTTGAGCAGCACATGGCTGACACAACAAAAGTTGCTGAGATTATGCGTGAGAATATGAGACTGGTGGAAGAATCTTCTAATACGGTAGAGAACATTGCCAAGGTCGCGCAGCAGCAGGCCGTAGCCACGGAAAACCTGGCCAAATTATCCGAAGACCTGGCGTCAAGCGTGGATTTCGGGGATGTTTTAAGAAGCAAGGCTAACCATCTGGGTAATGTTTTAAAACCCTACCTGAATATATCCGAAAGTGATCACATAATGAGCATCCTGGCTTGCAGGCTTGTAGATCACGCCAACTTTTTGCGAAACACAGTGGAAAGCGCCGGTAAAGGTCTAAAAACAACCAGTCACAAGGAGTGCGCTTTTGGCAGGTGGTATCAGAAAGAATATGACAGATACAGTAGTATCAGAGAGTTTTTAGCCATTGACGATCCGCACAGGCGTTTCCATGAGGTGGCCGAAGAAATTTCTAAGGATTGCAGCCAGCTGAACGTTGAAAATCTCGTTCAATCATCGGTATTGATACTGGAGGCATTTATAAAACTGTCAGAAGTAATGGCCGAAAAGGATTTATAAATTAATAATTCGGGGAGGAAACTAAAAGGAGCCCGGATTATTCCGGGCTCGGTGAATAAGAATTGCTGTATGCATTCCTGTTTTTGGATGAATTCTGAATTTTGCCGCCCGGAAGGACGGCATATTTTTTTACAGCTCTGTCACCCAGCCGAAATCGTCCGGCAGGAGGCCGTACTGGACTCCGGAGATGTAGTCGTATAGCTTCTGGGACAGTTTCCCAACGCTGCCGTCCCCCGGAATAATAATCTTGTCGTTCCACTTCAGCTCGCTGACCGGTGAAATGACAGCGGCAGTGCCTGTTCCGAATATTTCCTGCAGGGTTCCCTTTTTGTATGCCTCGTACACCTGGTCGATGGAAATGGGCTCTTCCTTTACCTTGAGGCCCCAGTTCCTGGTGGCGTGCAGCACCGAGTCCCTGGTTATGCCTCCCAGTATGCTGCCCTCCAGGGGAGGGGTGATTACTTCATCGTTGATGACGAAGAAAATGTTCATGGTGCCCACTTCTTCAATATACTTGTTCTGGCAGCCGTCCAGCCAGAGGACCTGGGTGTACCCGGCCTTTTTGGCCTCCTGGGCGGCCATGAGGCTGGCGGCGTAGTTGGCCGGTGTCTTGACGTAACCCAGCCCGCCCTTTACAGCCCGGACGTACTTGTCGGTAACGTAGATTTTAACCGGCTTGAACCCTTCCGGGTAATAGGCCCCCACCGGGGAGAGAATGATCATAAACTTGTATGTATTGGACGGCCTTACCCCGAGGTAGGGGTCTGTGGCAATAATAAACGGCCTGATGTAAAGGGAGGTCTCCTTGGACCCGGGAACCCATCCGGCTTCAATTTCGATCAGCTTTATCAGTGCATCGTAAAAAAGTTCCTCGTCCACCTTGGGGATGCAGAGCCTTTCAGCCGAGCGGTTGAGCCTGGGTATGTACGACCGGGGGCGAAAAATTCCTATTTTTCCGCTGCTCCTCCGGTATGCCTTCATTCCTTCAAAAATTGCCTGGCCGTAGTGCAGTACCATGGTGGAGGGATCCATGGCCAGGGGGCGGTACGGCTCGATGCGGGGGTTTTTCCAGCCGTCCGGGGCTTCATAATCCATGATGAACATGTGGTCGGTGAAGACGGCGCCGAAGGTGAGTTCGCTGTCCAGAGGCTTTTTCTTCAGAGCTTCCGCTTTTTGTACAGGGATGTTCCTCATTGTCATTGTATCCACTCCTCCTTAATAAACCCGCACCCACTTTATTAGTTTTGTATAATATGTAACGGGACAGATTTCTCTTATTTAATAAGGTATTTCTATGCTTGCGAACATTTTCCTGCAACGGTTGCCCGGCCGGGACAAAAGACCGGCCCAATGGGTTGGACAGGTGACTATTTCTTAAGTTTATCACATCCAGGTTTTTAATTAAACAGCATTGCAGCAAGTCCCTGCAGGCCGAAAACCCGTATTGATTTTTGTCCGTTCACCCTATAAAATTATCCTGAGGTTGGAGCATGAAAAAAGAGCAAAATAAAGACAGCAAAATAGGGATCATGGGCGGCACCTTTGACCCTATACACTATGGACACCTTGTGGCGGCTGAGGGCGCCCGCCATCACTTTGGCCTGGACGTGGTGGTTTTTGTCCCGGCCGCCAGGCCTCCCCACAAGGGAATGAGGGAAATAACCGACCCTGCTCACCGGCTCAACATGTCGGTGCTGGCCACCGCCAGCAATCCCAATTTTGAGGTTTCCGATATTGAAATAAAGCGCAGGGGCACTTCTTTTACCATAGACACAGTAAACTATTTTCACCAGACCTGGCCCCAATCAGCCATTTATTTTATAACCGGGGCCGATGCCGTGCTGGAAATCCTGACCTGGCGCCGGGTTAACGAACTGCTGGACCTCTGCTCCTTTATTGCCGCCACCAGGCCGGGCTATCGCCTGGAAAACCTGGCGGGCAGCCTCAACGGTCTGCCTCCCGGCTACATTGACAAAATCTCCGTGATGGAAGTTCCTGCCCTGGCCATTTCCTCTACCGACATCAGGGACCGGGTGAGAAGGGAAATGCCGGTAAAGTACCTGCTTCCCGAAGAGGTGGAAAACTATATTTATGAAAAGGGCCTTTACCTGGACTGAATAGGACCTGCCCGTAAAAACGCCCCGTCCTCTGACGGGGCATTCCCAATTCCCAATTCCCAATTCCTACATGCCTACATGCCCGCTGTCAGTCAACTATCTCCACTTTCACAGCCCCGTTTTTTGTTTCCAGCAGGGCTGATCCCTTTCCGCCCCCCAGGGTCGTCTCTCCCCTGGTTTTACTGCCCTGGGTGCTCCGGTAATTTTCAACGCCTGTTATGCCCCCGTTTTGGGTGGATGCCTCAATCCTAAGGTTTGAGCTGCGCGGCAGCCTGAAGGCCACCTGCCCGTTGTCGGCCTGGAGTGTATATTTTTTGTCCAGGGGCACTTCCGAGGTCAGGCTTAAGCTTCCGCTCCGGCAGATTGCCGTAACGTCGCCCAGGGGGTTGGCCACCGTTACCCTGCCCATCGAAGCCTCCACGCTGGTGTCTCCGGTTATGTTTTTAAGGCTTACTTCTCCCATCCTGTTTATTACCCTGATTTTTCCGGTATGCTGCTCCACGATAACCCGCCCCATGGAAGCTTCCAGCTCAAGGTTTTCGGCGTCTGTTTTCTGCGCCGTTATACTGCCTAACCTGTCAGAAACGCTTATATCCAGACCGGCCGGCACCTCCAGAAACAGTTTAACCACTGTGTTTCGCCCGGAGCTTGTGTACACCCTGGTGACACGACGGGATTCCACTATTATATTCTGGCCTTCGGCAGCCTCCCGGGCCCTTGCCTCACTGCTTCCACTGCCCGATATCCTGGCTGAGAGGTGCATCCTGCCGTCAGGGCTGGGGGTAATTTCAACGTCTCCCACCCTGTTTTCAATTTCAAGGCGGGAACCGGGGTTCACCGCCACCGGCTGGCCCTGCCACTGCCTTACATACTCGTGGCCGCTCCGGTAAAAGGCATGGTCCAGGAACATGCCGGGTGTAAGCCCGTAAAGGGCGTTTGCGCCGGCCATGGAGACCGCCATCAGCCCTATCAGGACGGTGCCCGGGAGGCTGAAATGCACCTCGCTTTCCCGGGCTAAAATCCTGCGGATGAAATACTCCAGTCCCAGGCCGATGAGCAGCAGGGGCCACATTTTAAGAATGGTGCGTATGTCCAGGAGGCCCAGGTTGCCTGCCATGATGCCTGCCCCCAGAGCGATAAGGGCCAGGGCCAGGGTAAAGGGGCCCGCCTTAATTTTCCTGGCTGCTGCTTCCATCACGGTTTCCTCCTTTCCCGGGGATGTTCCTGTACAGGATGTATACCCCTATTCCAATGATAACCAGTGGGGGGAAGAAGTCCCGCATTAAATGGGGATTGAAGAAATACGGGAGAAGGTTGTCCAGCAGGGCGAAGAGACCCAGAATAATCAGGCCCGCCCCTATTAAACTGCGCTTTCCCTGCCACCCACCCCAGTTCAGCAGATCCCTGTCTTCAACTTCCTCTCCCCGGTTAATCCTGCTCAGAAGCTGCTGGGTGTCGAACACCGAGTAGAAAAGCAGCACCGGGGCCACAAAGCCGGTGGAGGCTTCG
>JAMCVT010000077.1 GCA_023475565.1 Actinomycetota bacterium | reverse complement strand
CGTACCTTTACGAAACTAACAAATCCTGCCGCCCGATATCCGCAAGATACTTTGCATAAAATTCATATAAAGGCGGGACTAACGGCAACAATTTGAGCACTTTGGTTATAGGTCCCTTGCAAACCATAAAAAAAGGGTAATATCAAACCCTTTACATTAGCAACAAACACATAGCCCCATATTTGTATCTAGCGACAAGAGAAAAATTGACCACATGCACCCGTCCTGACGGATGCATGTAGCCTTGCCTCTTATTTACTAGCGATCCCTGAAACTGACTTCGCCTTCTTCCCAGTTATCGCAGGTGGTATTGTGATAATCATGGATGAATCTTTTCCATGTGGCGCCGGATGGGGCCCTCATAAAGATACATGCCCCAGTGAGAGGGTTGGTGGAATCATTAACCCCCCATTTACAGAGCAGGCAGCTCTGTTTGGTTCCCGGCTCACGTCTTTGCGGGACAGGCTTTACTGCATTTTCATAGGCCATAATAACACCCTTTCTGAAAATTTTAATTCCCGATGGGGGGTGCCGGCTTGCGGCATCCCCCGGGATGGCCTTTACAGGTCGACACCCAGGTAATCCAGGTCTTCGGTGCCGAAATCCTGTTCCGTTCTTGAGATAATGGTATTCTGCTGGTAAGTGTTTACATCTATGAACCTTGCGCTGTAACCGGCCACCCTGACAATCAAATCCCCATGCTTTTCGGGTTCTTTCTGAGCAGCCCGCATCTCTTCGGTGCTCACCACATTGAACTGAACATGGTCGATGTCCAGGTCAAACCATGTATTCATATACGCCAGCCAGATCTTGAATCCGTGCACGCTGCGCATCATAGGCTGAGAGAGCCTCTGATTGAGGAGGTTGGACTTCTGTCCTTCCGAATTTATTTTGGACACCGACCGTAAGACCGCAGTGGGTCCCTTCTTGTCAGTGCCGTAATAAGGCGAGATACCGCCGTCGTCGTGGGCTTCTCCGCCGAACCGTCCGTCGGGGGTGGGGCCGGTCCGTGCGCCTATTTCTACGTTAGCTCCCACCGCCTGACCTACAGGCATCATCATTCCGCCGGAGTAGTTGTAAATATGTTTCATTTCGCCGGCTACGATATCCTCGTAGTAGCGTTTTACGATCTCATCCGCATAGGGGTCGTCATTGCCGAACTTGGGCGCGTTGAGGAAGTCCTTATGCATTTCCTCGAAGCCGGCCCAGTTGCTGTGAAGGGCTTCTTCCAACTGCTCCAGGGTGTATTTTTTATCGTCATAAATCAATTTCTTCATTGCTACCAGTGAGTTGGCCGCAACCATATTGCCTATGGAATTTGTCCAGGGGTTGGGCTGTTCGGAAAGCTCGTTGGCGTCGATCCCGAGCTCCATGCAGCCGTCGTCTATGCTGGAGACGAAAGGCATCTGCATGTAGCGTATCTCGAAGTAGCGGGACACGTCTTTGCCCCTGTTCACCATGCTTGCGGCATACTGGTACTGTTGCCTGAAAGCTTCCCACAGATCTTCGAAGGTCTTAAGCTCGGTGAGTTTAGGGGTCTCAAGTCCGACCTGTATGCCGGAATAACTCCAGTCGAAGCCGCCGCTCAGAGTGACCTCAAAAAGCTTGGCCACGAAAACAGTGCCTGCGCCCTCCGTTCTGGTTTTCTGGGACTTTCTCCTTCCAACATGGCCCGGAGACATACACAGCACATTGGCCCAGTCGTGGGCTTCCTCGGGGGTTACCCCGTTGCCGGTTTTACTGAACTGCGACAGATATATCAATTGGTTGGTTCCGATCACGTCATGCATGATGGAAGGGAATCCCATGCCGTCGCGGATGCACTCGAACACCAGCCGCTTGGTCTTCAGCCGGCCTTTGGGGTGCCAGCGGAAAACAATGGAGGGCTCCGGTGTCCGGGCATTTATGGCCGCCTGCAAAATAGCGTCGGTGCAGTCGTTGCAGCCGTCGGAGTTGTCCCCGTTGGTGCCGCCGATGGCCAAAATAAACAGGTCGTTGGAGCCGGGGAATACTTCCCTGTAAAATCTTCCCTTGCCCGCCCCGTGCTCGGAAACCTTAAAGCGCTCCAGTTCGAACAGCTCGATGGCTTGTTCGTGCGTCATGGGCTGGAATGCCTTGTCAATGACACTGGCTTTGTACAGAGGCCAAAGCAGCTTGTCTTCCTTATGGGCGTAACCGCTGGCATACCGCTCTATCGCGTGGCACATCAGATAGGTGTACCACTTTGCCTGCATGCCGTCCTTTAATCCCTTGCAGGGCTCGGCCGGTATGCGGTAATTGATTTCAGCCATCTCCAGCAGCTCTTCCTTGCGACTGGGGTCGGCTTCGAAGTTTTCGGCCATAATCTTGCAGAGGCGGGCGTAGCGCCTGGCCCAGGCGATAACGGCCTTGTCTATGATAACCATAGAGCGCCACACGTCTACCTTGCCGATTAACGGCAGGCGGTCGTCGGCAACCCAGTAAGGCGCGGCCAATTGCTCGATAGCGTCTTTAATGTGCGCCTCGGCCAGCTCGATCCTTTTCAGCAAACCGTCTTCCAAAACAGTCTCATAAGGCGGGATTATGCTGTTAAAGCCCGAAGCGAAGGCGGGGGCCTCCATTGCGGTGATCGAAAACTGGCGTAACAGTTCGTCCTGGGTGTAGTAGTGCTGGGCATGAGCCATAAGAGAGTTTTTGGCCCAGAACTGCACTATCTCGGCAGCCTCTTCAACCGGCTGAGGGGAGTATTTGCTCTGCATATAGTCCATAACGGTGAAAGGTGACAGTTCGGGATACTGAGGAACCCAATTGGGGTGCTCGGCATGGTAGCCTACAATAAATTCATCTTCCTGCACAAAGATGGTGCCTTTGCTAAGCACATTGGCAACCGACAGCGCCCGGCGGATTACTTCGGGCTGGCCCTCGCTTGCCTTATACGCTTCGGTATAATAGCGCATGCGCTCTATACCCGCCCGTATGCCCTCTTCGACAAAATCCCCCACCGCCGTATGTTTCCAGCGCAGCCTCGCTTTTATGCGCTTGGTCCGCTCTGTGCTGAGTTTAGATATTCTCTCGTGCAAATGTTCAATAGGGATGTCCTTTTCTTGCGGATTTTCAAACGGGAATTCTATAATTTTTCCCCTATATTCTATAGCCCTGGCCTGTTCCGCCATGTATTAATCCTCCTTTCATAATTTAATTCTTCTCTTTAAAGAACTGGCAGGTGCCGTTTTCCATGGTTGGTTTCGACAACCAGAATTTGCCCTTTTCATCCTTCTCTTCGAGAACACAGTCACCCTTGCCCTCTGCATAATCATCCGCGTCTTTGGAAACCGCGAAAAAAGATTTGCATTTGCTGCAAGTAGACATAATTTATACACCTCCCCTCACTAAATTCTAGTACTGAGAAAACGACCACCCCCTAATATGATTTATGCCTTTATAAATAATGTCGGAATTGGCTTTCCATTGCTTTTCTCGGAATTTTTTATTAATTGCAATTATTTAATCATATGATAATATATAATTGAAGGAACAACCCCATGGAGTTGTGCATCATGTGCACACATTGATTAGTCTGTGCATATACTGAATCATATAAATATTCTAAACTAAAGACATAAACCCACAGCATACGCACTTAGATTGTGCATTCTGACTGAAGGAGGTAATAGAGTGCAGGTAGGAATGCGCGTAGACGCAAAGCGGATTCTGGCAGATTCGATCATTGAGCTGGCCAAAAAAAAGTCTATGGAAAAAATAACTGTCCAAGATATAGTGGATAATTGCAATGCCGCGCGTCGGACCTTTTATAACCATTTCACGGATAAATACGATCTGGCAAATTGGATATTCAAAACAAGCCTGGATAACATCACACGCACGTATGCCGATATCGAACCGCTGGAAAAGGTTTTTGGCAGAGTACTGGCTTTTATGAAGGAAGATAAGGCCTTTTATTATACTTTGTTAACCGATAGGCAGAACTATTTTTTTGATTTTTTTCACGAATGCGCCTGCAATTTTCATGTGGAATTAATAAAAAAACGTTTCGGAAAAGACGCACTAACCGACAGTCTGTTATTTATAATTAAATACAATTGCCATGGTCAAATAAACATGGCCAAGCAATGGATAAAAACGGGTACGAAAGAACCTCCGGAACTGATTGGTAAAAAAGTGGTTTACAATATGACGCCGGATTTAAAAAAATTTTTTAAGACAACAGATTAAAAACATCATCGCCAGGTGTATACCACGCAGTAAGAAACAAGAATTGCGCCCCTGACGAATTGGCCAGAGATATAGAACTTCGTCACATAACCGGGCAAGGCCGTCCCAGGTACGGCCATAGCCTCGACGCTTACGTCCGGCAGGACCGCCACCGTCCAGTGCCTCCCTCAGTGCCGGCTCCAGTTCACCGGCGGCTGAAACCTTTCCGCAAAATCCGGATTATGCAGCTGTATTCCGGCCGGACACTACTCCGAAACCGAGTGGTTTTACTCTCTATATTATTGAATTTTCACTGTGTCCTCTGTTCTCTGTGACTATATCAGCTGTCGGTTATCCGTTTTGATTCTGCTAAGACTTAAATAATAGGACTGTGTCATAAGTTATATTTACGAGAAACAGCCCCACAGAATATACTAGAATCAATATAAATTGAAGCACCTCGCTCCACTTTTATTATGGAACGAGGTGCTTTTACGCTCACCTTAACCCACTAAAGTGACTTATGAAACAGCCCCATTATTTTACGGTTCTTTAATCAACGTTCAATAAGCGTCAGGCAATAACTCCTGCCGAACCATATCGCCGATCTGAATCCAATAATTTTCCCTATTTTCCGGCTGCTTTGATGCCGCCATTTTCTTCCAAAGCCTTTTCAAACAATGGGCCTCCCAAAGCTCCGGCTATCTAGGAGAGTGTTGCAAAACTCCATTGATACACCTATAACTATGCAAAAGTTAAGCAAAAACAAGGAAATATGGCAGGAAAACCCCAGCATTATGGCGAACTATAGAGATATACGAAGATATGGGGT
>JAMCVT010000143.1 GCA_023475565.1 Actinomycetota bacterium | reverse complement strand
AATATAGCACATTGCTGCAGGAAAGAAAAGTATACTTACCGGCCGGATTCTCCTCTATTCTCAGCTTCATCCCACAGCCTTCAAGCTTTTTGAGATCACTGGCCAGCCTGCCCCTGACCAGCTCAATATTTGTGGAGGCCCCGATGGATATGCGCTGCAAATACCCTCACTCCTTTCACTGCTGCAATGTGCTATATTATATGACCAGCCTTATGGGGGTATACAAGTTTAATTTGTTTGTAAAAGTATAAACAAAAAAAAGCGGGCAAATGCCTTGAAAAAATTATTGTATTTCCTATAACATGGAGAAGAACTTATTAATTTTCAAATAGTATTGCGAGTATTAAAAAATGCGGATCAGTTTTTTTTTGTAAAAGTCCGTTGACAGCGAGAAAAGCCCCCTGCGTTATTCCCGCCGGGAGCCTGTTTTAAGGCTCTGAGCAGCCTTTTATTCGCGGTGCTCCTCCGCATAAAATCCCGGTATCTCACCGGGATCCCTATTTATGTCAGAGGCCAGGGACTGTCCTTCCTTCCTAAGGGCGGTTGCCCTTCTGGCCAGGTACCTGAAATCCGGATCGGGCCTCATCTTTGTTATAATTTCTTTTTTACCGGATTTTTTTTCCAAACCGGACACCTCCTGCAGTGTTTTATTTATGCTGTAAATGAGTCAATAAGCGCGGCAGTTATTATAATAACCCTTATAAGAAAGGTATAAACACCAATTAAGGAGGATTATCCATATGCAAGACCTCGAACTGGCACTGGAAAGTGCCATAAAGGCCGTCACCGGGGCGGGTCAAATAGTAAAGGCCAGCCTGGGAGGCAAATTTAAAACCGGCTTCAAGTCCTGCCCGGCGGACCTGGTAACCGAGGTGGACCGCCGGTCTCAGTCCTTTATTCTGGACCAGCTGGGCAGCGCCTTCCCGGGCCACCGCCTGGTGGCCGAAGAGGATTTCACCGGTGATGACCTGGAGCTGGATGACAGGCCGTCCTGGTTTATTGACCCCCTTGACGGCACCACCAACTTTGTTTTCGGGATTCCTCTCTGCACCGTCACCGCAGCCTTGACAGTGGGAGCAGTGCCTGTGCTGGGGGTCACCTACGACCCTTTCAGGGACGAGATTTATTCCGCAGTCAGGGGCGGGGGATCCTTCCTGAATGGCCGGCGGATAGCTGTGGACAGCACCCGGAATAAGGTGGCTGATAGTCTCATCAACACCGGCTATCCATCCTCCGATACCTTCAAGGAGGAAATGTGGCGGGCAGATTTCAAAAAAATACTTTACAAGGCCATAGATTTAAGGGCCTTCGGGTCAGCAGCGCTGGAGCTTACATAGCCTGCGGGAGGCTTACCGGCTACTGGGAGGCTAAGCTGAGGCCCTGGGATGTAGCCGCGGGCATTCTGCTGGTGGAAGAGGCCGGGGGCAGGGTTAGCGACCTGACCGGGGGCACTCTCAGGCTGGATAATTTCATATCCATAGTGGCCAGCAACAACCTCATCCACGATGAACTTGTCGGGGATTTGGGTTACGCCGGTTAAAACGGGGAATATCCGGCCCCCCGTTTAGTTATTCAACGAATTTGGAGGATAATTTAAACAGAAAAGAAATAGCGAGCTTAAATGAGGTTTGAGAAAATAATTACAAAGTGTTAGCATTTAAAAAAGATTTGTTATATATTTCACATTAATAATACAACCCACCTCTCCTTTCCCCCCCTTCAAAGGGGATTTTTTTTGGTGACTTTTCCGGTTGTTTCTGGGATACTGGTAGAAATGAGCCTTTTTACAGTAAGAGGAGGGGTGGTATGGAGGAAGAAAAAAGAGTATTCGGCTACGGTGAGTTTTTTCCTGAATTGGACCAGTCTGTTTTCCTGGCGCCGGGATCAAAGATAGTGGGCAGGGTGAAGATAGGTTCCCGGTCCAGCGTGTGGTACAACACGGTGGTGCGGGGAGATGCGGACAGCGTAACCATAGGCTGCTGCACCAACATACAGGACGGCTGCACTCTCCACGAGGACCCGGGGTTCCCACTGGTGCTGGGAGACGGTGTTTCCGTGGGCCATAACTGCATACTCCACGGGTGCCGTATAGAGGACAATGTGCTGGTGGGCATGGGGGCTGTAATACTGAACGGCGCACACATAGGGGCCGGGGCGGTTATCGGGGCCGGCTCCCTGGTGGTTCAGGGCCTGGAGATTCCCCCGGGGCACCTGGCCATGGGACTTCCGGCCAAAATAATAAGGCCCCTGGGAGAGGAAGAGGCGGCCAATTTCAGGGCTATGGCGGACAAGTATATGAAGAGGGCCCAGTTTATGCTGGGGAAGGGCACCTGCCCGGATGCCGCCTTATAGGCGGCAGAGGTTAGAGGCCTGAGGTTGGAGGTGGGAATATACGGCAAATTCTCCTACATCCAACCTCAGGCCTCCTACCTCCTAGATCCCCGGCACGGCCACCTCGTCCTTGTCTAAAGTTCTTCTTATATGCTCCATCTGCCTGCGCAGCGCGGTGTCCTCTCCGGCAGCCCGCTCTATCTGCCTGAGCAGGTCAATTTCTCTCCTTATGATGGAGAATATGTCCCCTTCCTGCATATTAGTCATGGACTGAAGCGTTTCAAAGGAGGACCCCTCGTACCAGGCCGAGGCCAGAGCTCCCGGCAGGGGGGACCAGGTGCAGAGACTTTCCGGAACACCGCTTCTCAGCAAGGTTTTCCGTAAGGCCTCCACCTCCTTGAGGTTATATGGGCCCGGGTCAACGCTGTCGTCCCTTCCCGGAATGTAATCCACCCCGGCCAGTATGGCAGCCACCATGGCCGGGGGCATATCTCTTATAAAGCCGTTAAAAACCAGCTCGGTGACCAAAAGCTCCTGGACATGCAGATGAATGGCAAAAATACCCCTGGGCAGCAGGTTTCTTCCCTCAATATAGGACATGTCCTCCAAAAGGTCCCACATATTGTTGAAATCCCTCTCGTAATCCCTGGAGTGGTTGCCCAGAATCCTGGCCCTGCGTTCCAGCCTGGACTTTTTCTCCAACATGTCGACCTGTCTTTTTCTCGCCTCGGAGCAGGCCCTGTGGTGGCATTTTTTCTGGGCCACCTTCAAAAGACTTCTTATTTCCTCCTTGCGCTCCCTGGTGCCGGGACGGCTTCTTTTGTTTTTTCTGGCCAGGGACCGGAGCTCTTTTTTGAGCTGTGACCGCATCATATTACAGGCTGGAGTGTCCATTTCCCCGCAGAAGGCTTTTCCCACTTCCCCCAGCTTTTCACCCAGTCCCTCCAGCTCCTGCTTTATCTTCCTGCTTTCCCGGCCGTTCTGGTAAACCGCCAGGTTTTTTTCCAGGAAGCGGGTTATCTCGTCATCCGTTTTCCAGTAAAGAAGGCTTAGAACAGTATTGGGGGAAATGGCCAGGCGTCCCCTGACAGGCTCTATATCATTCTCGCTGTAAAAGCCGGTCTGCTCGGGAAATCGTTCATCAATCCGAACATAGACCATCCCCACCGGGTCGTAGCCCCTCCTGCCGGCCCTGCCCGCCATCTGGTAAAACTCCCTGTTCATAAGTCCCCTGAATTCACGGCCGTCCCATTTTCTGCAGGAGTCGAAAACAGTGCTGGCGGCCGGAAAATTGACCCCCACCGCAAATGTTTCGGTGCAGAAAAGAACGTAAATCAGCCTGGACTCGTAAAGCCTCTCCACCAGGTCCTTAAGGGCCGGTGACATGCCGGCGTGGTGATAGCCAATCCCCTGGGTGAGAATCTGCCTGAGTTTAATCCTTCTGGACCCGAATAATCCGGGCTGGTATTTTTCAGCCTCAGCTATCATCTCTTTTACCCTGTTTTTTTCAGCAGGCAGCAGAAAATCCCACTCCCTGCCCAATTCATCGGCCAGAAGCTCGGTTTTACCGCGGCTGAAGGTAAAGTAAAGGGCCGGGAGATGATCCTGGATGCCTTCTATTACCACCGGGCCGGATGGGTTACCGCCGGTTGCCGTTCTCATTATACAATCACCGCCAGACAATAAACCAATACCAATACTGCCAACTTCTTTTTCATATACTTAATCACAGGCCGGTCTCCACACTGTTCTCCTGGAAGGAAGACCAGCGGCCCCTCCGCCTTTCTCCAATCTGCTTAATGTGCTCCCTGGCGCTTTCCTCGTCGTGCACTCCGCCCTCCGGAGATATCCACTGCAATTCCAGGGGAACCGCCCGGCGCCTCTCCTCAATGACCTTGACCGGCTGTTCCCTTACGTCGGCAATCCAGCTGGCCAGCTCACGGGAATTGGGGACGGTGGCCGAAAGGCCCACTATCCTCATATGGACAGGGGCGAATATAATGCTCTCCTCCCAGGCGGTACCCCTTTCTATATCGTCAAGGTAATGAAGTTCGTCAAAAATAACATGGGTTGTATGCTGCAGCATTTCCGGGTTGGCAAAGCACCAGTTTCTAAATATTTCCGTGGTCATCACCAAAAGAGGCGCCCTTTCATTCACGGACACATCCCCAGTGATAAGGCCCACCTTTTCCTTTCCGAATTCTCCGGAAAAATCACGGTACTTCTGGTTGGAAAGGGCCTTTATGGGTGAGGTGTAAACCACCCCCTGCCCCGCAGCCAGCACCCTTTTTATAAGCATTTCCGCAATAAGTGTTTTTCCGGTTCCGGTGGGAGCCGCCACCAGAACATTGTTGCCTTCCTCAATCTCTTTGAAGGCCTCTTCCTGAAAGGGATCGAGCCTGAAGGGCTCCCGGGGTTCGACTTTGGCAGCCTCCGCTCTGCGGGGTCGCCGCCTTTGTTTATATGACAAAGAGTATGCTCCCTTCAATTTCCTTATTATACAAGGGTATTTTTTACACATTATGATTATATACTATTTTTTTCGAAATAAATCAATATTTATTAAAGTCAGCTTTAGACAAGCATAACCCAGCATAACAAACCTTAACCTTAAAAAAAAGCATATATATGTTCTGCAGGTGATTTGGAAAAACATTTTTAGGTTATATAATAGAATAAACAGCCCCGGACATATATAAAAGGAGGAGATGGCCGTTGAACGAAAACACCGCCCAAACCGACTACCGGGTTAATACCAGGGACAGCAACAATATAAGCATTGAAATCAAATGTTGTGGTCAGCACATAGGGGAAATAAGGTTTAAAGACGGCCAGTCCAAGATCTGTCCCCGGTGCGGGATGGTGCATAATCTAAGGATAGAGCACAACCATTTCCATATATCGCAAAACAAGCCCGAATAGATATTTCCGTCCTCTTAAAGACGCTTATACTGAAATTCTTATCGGTCGGAATACAGAACCCAGAATTCAGAATTCAGAATGGTTTGGGCATTCCTTATAAGTTAAAGAAAGCTTATTAGCGTCTTCTTTGGTGGCCGCTTTTGGCGGCCCGTGTGTGTAGATTCAGCAGGTGTGTCCCCTTTCCCCCGATCGGGGACATTCCTGTCTAAAGAGGAATGCCTAAACTCAGCAGGTGTGTCCCCTTTCCTTAAGAACCCCCTCCAGGACCCTCAAAAAATTACCACCTATAATTCTTTTGACCTCATCTTCCGAAAATCCCCGTCTTTTCAGCCCCTCTGTTACCAGGGGAAGTGATGTGACATCCTTAAGTCCTGCAACGGGGGCATCTATTCCGTCAAAATCGGAACCAAGGCCGATACAGTCTACCCCAGCCAGGCCGGCCGCATGCTCTGCGTGATCCAGCAGGGCTTCCAGGTCTGCCTCTTTTTCACGGACAAAATCCGGATAAAAACAAAGACCCATCACCCCTCCCGCCGAGGCCAGCGCCTTGATCTGTTCATCACTGAGATTTCTGGGGTGGTCGCAAAGTGCCCTACAGTTGGAATGGGAGGCCGCCGGCGGTTTCTGCGTCTGCTTAAGCACATCCCAAAATCCCCTCCCGGAAAGGTGTGACACATCCACCAGCATTCCCAGCCGGTTCATTTCCCTGACCACCGCAACCCCGAACCGGGTCAGCCCACCCCCGGAGCCTGACTCCCACGCGCCGTCCCCCAGTTCATTCCTTCCATTCCAGGTCAGAGTAATGCTGCGCACCCCCAGCCTGTAAAACATCCGCAGAACCTCAATCCTCCCGGCCAGGGCCTCCCCGCCCTCCACAGCCAGCAGTGCCGCCAGTTTTTTCTCCGACAGGGCCCTTTTTATATCTTCAAATGAGTATACCGCTTCCACCACATTGGCATTGTCAGCCACCTCACGGTGGAAAAAGTCAAATATCTCCATGGCCCTGGCCAGGGGGTTGTCCCTGAAGCGGGGGTTTATAAAGGCGGCGAAAAATTGGAGGTTGACCCCTCCCCGGACCAGCCGGGGAAAATCCACCTGCCCGGCATCGTTTTCCTGCCCCAGTCTCCGGTTCTGATCCATGGCCCGGGTAAGTGAATCGCAGTGGGCATCCACCACCGGTGAAGAAAAATGAATATCTTTTTTCAAACCGCCTCACACCCTTACAGCCCCCTGCCAAAGAGGGCGTTAAACAAGAAAAGCCCGTTTTCACGGGCTTGACTTTCCCTCTACCTGGGTTCTACAATAAGCTTTATGGCTGTCCTTTCTTCCCCGTCAATCATTATATCTGTAAAGGCGGGTATACAGATAAGGTCAACTCCACTGGGCGCCACAAAACCCCTGGCTATAGCCACGGCTTTTACCGCCTGATTAAGGGCTCCCGCTCCAATCGCCTGCATTTCAGCGTTACCACGTTCTCTTATTACACCGGCCAGGGCCCCTGCTACAGAATTTGGATTAGATTTTGCTGAAACTTTTAAAACATCCATTTTTGAATAACCTCCTCCTGCCCTTGTCATTTGATATATCAAATAACGGCCTGTAAAATTATATTCTATAACATTGAGTAAATTCCTCTTTTTGTCCGGCTTGAAGGTATTTATCTCAAGGTCTCACAGGCCTTGGCGGGCTCTATTCAAAATTTTGTATGCGCCGGATGTTCAGCGCCCTGGAGGAGACATCATCTATTTCCACAAGAACCGCATTAAACTGGTAAAGCCCCTCGGCCACCTCAAAGCGCCTGGGCATCTGGGTAATAAACTTTTCTATGACAATATCCTTTTTAACTCCTATTACCGAATCCGCCGGGCCTGTCATTCCCACATCGGAGATGTAGGCGGTGCCCCCGGGCAGCACCTTCTCATCGGCAGTCTGCACATGGGTATGGGTCCCGCACACCGCGCTGGCCCGCCCGTCCATGTACCAGCCCATGGCCACCTTTTCGGAAGAGGCCTCGGCGTGGAAATCCATAAAAACAATACCCACCTCTTCCTTCAGCCGGCCCACCAGCTCGTCGGCCTTCCTGAAGGGGCAGTCCAAATCCTGCATAAACACCCTGCCTGACAGGTTTACCACACCCAGCCGGACCCCATTGGGGGTGGTAAAAACTCCACACCCGCTGCCCGGCGTCCCCGGGGGGTAATTGGCAGGCCTTACGATCCTGGCCTCCCTGTCTATGTATGTATATATTTCTTTCTGGTTCCACACGTGGTTTCCCATGGTAATAACATCCACGCCGCTGGAAAAAAGCTCCCGGGCTATCTCCCTGGTGATCCCGTTGCCTCCGGCGGCATTTTCCCCGTTGGCGATCACCATGTCCACTTTCATGGTGCTTAGTATTTCGGGCAGGTTTTGTTTAACGGCGCGCCTCCCGGGTCTTCCTACAATATCCCCAATCATCAACAGGTGCAATTTAAAAGCCTCCCGCTACTTGTTAAATACCAGCACTCTGCCCTCTTCTCTGAAGGCAAACAGCTTCTTGTCGCCGGCACAGTCCCTGACGCTCTCCAGCATGTGCTCAATAATTTCCTCCTGTATGACAAGGTCCTCCTCATAAAGGGAATGGCCTTCATCGGTGATGAGGCTGTTTTCAAGGGACTGCCTGAACAGCTCCACGATAAGGGCTATCTCCTCCTGCTTAAGAGTTTCAACATCTCTTTGTATCTCAACCATGGTAAAGCTCTCGCACTCCTGATAATCAACCGCAGAGAGTCTGATGGCCTTGCCCTCGAGCATGCTGAATACTTCTATGCTCTCCAGCAGCCTGCCGCTTATGGCGTCTCTTTCCGCAGGCTCCAGGACCCGTGAGGTGATGAAGGTAAATTTTAATACTCTCTGCCCCGGGTCATAATTAATGGTGGCCACCTCCGGGTACCGGACCAGAATTGATATTAAAAGGCCTATACTGTCGGTAACATCCTCTTTTCCCCTGTACAATAATCCCACCCTGTCACGCTCCTTGCACCTGCTGATACTGTTATTGTTCTTTTTACGCCGATCTATTCCTGCCAGAAAAATTTTCAAAGCCCTAATGTAAAATTTGTCATAGTTTTATGAGGCGGGCGATTATTGAAAACGGCCCTTTTGTCAAAGGGCCGCCTGTATTACTTTGCGTAATCCACCACTCTTGTTTCTCTGATGACTGTAACCTTTATCTGCCCGGGATAATCAAGCTCCCCTTCTATTTTCTTGGCTATTTCCCGGACCAGCCTGATGGCCCCCAGGTCGTCCACCCGCTCGGGCTTGACCATTATCCTTATTTCCCGTCCCGCCTGAATGGCGTAGGACTTTTCCACCCCTTCGAAGGTGCCGGCTATTTCTTCCAGCTTTTGCAGCCTTCTGATGTAATTCTCCAGTGTTTCCCGGCGGGCTCCCGGCCTGGCCGCCGATATGGCGTCGGCCGCCTGCACCAGAACTGCCACAATGGTTTTGGGCTCCTCATCTCCGTGGTGGGCAGCTATGGCATGAGTTACATCCGCATTCTCACGGTACTTTTTGGCCAGATCAACGCCAATGGTAACGTGTGGGCCTTCCACCTCATGGTCAACAGCTTTTCCTATATCGTGCAGCAGTCCGGCCCTTTTGGCCAACTGCACGTCGGCTCCCAGCTCGGCAGCCATCAGCCCGGCCAGGTGGGCAACCTCGATGGAGTGCTTGAGCACATTCTGCCCGTAGCTTGTCCTGTATCTCAGCCTTCCCATCAGATGCACCAGCTCCGGGTGCAGGCCGTGCACACCGGTTTCAAAGGTGGCCTGCTCTCCGGCCTCCCTTATCTGGACATCCACCTCTTTCTTGGCCTTTTCAACCATTTCCTCAATCCGGGCAGGGTGTATCCTCCCGTCCACTATGAGTTTTTCCAGGCTTATCCGGGCCACTTCCCGGCGAATGGGATCAAAGCCTGACAGTATAACGGCCTCAGGGGTATCGTCAATAATCAGGTCAATGCCGGTAAGGGTCTCAAAGGCCCTTATATTCCGGCCCTCCCTGCCTATTATGCGGCCCTTCATCTCGTCACTGGGCAGGGGAATTACCGCCACCGTGGTCTCGGCCACATGGTCGGCCGCACACCTCTGGATAGCCAGGGATATTACCTCCCTCGCCCTCTTTTCCCCTTCCTCCTTGGCCTTATCCTCGATGTCCTTGATCATCTTGGCGGCCTCGTACTGAATTTCCTTTTCAATGCCGTCCAGCAGTATCTGCCTGGCCTCTTCGGAGGTCATTCCCGAAACCCTCTCCAGCTCAGCCACCTGCTTGCTGTATAACTGATTCAGATCGCTCTTAATTTTGTCGGCCTCGGCTTCTTTCTTATTTAGTGTGTCTTCTTTTCTCTCAATGGCTTCCGTTTTACGATCCAGTGACTCTTCCTTCTGCATCAGGCGGCGCTCCATCCGCTGGAACTCGGAACGTCTTTCCTTGTTTTCCCTCTCCACCTCGTTGCGAAGTTTTAAAACCTCTTCCTTGGCCTCCAGAAGAGATTCTCTCTTCTTTGCTTCAGCTGCCTTTTCCGCCTCATCCAGCAATCTCTTGGCCTGAACTTCGGCTGAGGCTATCTTGGCCTCGGCAAGTGATTTTCTGACCAGGTACCCAATGGCAAAAGATATGATTATTGCCAATATAGTTATAATAGCAAAGTAAACTGTTTGCACTGATCCACCTCCCTTACTTTTATTCACTTCATAGCTGTCTTTTAATAAACACAAAAAAAAGACCGAGTAAACTCGGCAGAAAATATATCGGACCTACTCAATTTGTCTCCAATGGGCGGTAGTCGCCCCACCCATTACAGATCGACTCCAGCAAACAAGACCTCCCCGGCACAGCAAAGCCGGGAAGTAAAATATTATGTTGAATATATCTTAATACTGAAGCAGTAGCATCCAATTCTATTTTCTCCCACGCTTTATTGTACATATTTAAGTTATACCTGTCAAGATCTCACGGTTGACGCATATTTTCGAGACAGCTGCAGACTCTTTCCACAATATCCCGGCTAAAGCCTCTTCTACCCAGAAAGGCTGCTATTTTAACCAGGGGATAATCGTTCCCCCGGCGTTTTTTCCTGCCCAGGGCCAGCGACATGGCCACCCTCATCTCGGCCCCGGAATCGATACCGGCCAGCACCCTGTCAACAATGCATTCATCCACACCCATATATTTCAGGTCAGCAGCCAGCACAGCCCTGGAGCGAAGGGGATTCTTCCGAACGTACTGCTCAGCAAAGGCCTCATCGTTCAGCAGGCCGTATTCCAGCAGGTTATCCATTACCAGGGTAACCGTTTCCCTGTCAAACCCTTTTCTGAACAGCATTTCGGTTACCTGGCATCCGGTCCGCACCCTGCAGGTAAGATATTTATAGGCGGTTTTCCTCGCCTTTTCATACTGTTCACCACTCAACATAATATCACCATAAAAGGCCGGCCGCCTGCATTTAATGGCCGGCCCCGGCTCTGGCCGAAAACCACGGCTAATTCTCCTCTGCGTCCTCCCTGTTTTCCGGCCCGGCGGGGCGGAGGTTGAAATGCTCCCTGAGCTTATGCTCCACCTCGTTAAGCAGGTCGGAACGTTCCTTCAATATCTCCTTGACGTTTTCCCTGCCCTGGCCCAGGCGGTCGTCCCCGTAGGAGTACCAGGCCCCGCTCTTATTGATTATGTTGAGGTCGGCCGCCATGTCCAGAATGGTGCCCTCCCGGGAAATACCGGTTCCGTACATGATATCGAAATCAGCCTGCTTAAAGGGCGGGGCCACCTTGTTTTTGACCACCTTGACCCTGGTCCTGTTGCCGACCACATCCCCGCCCTGCTTGAGGGACTCTATTTTACGGACCTCCAGTCTCACCGAGGCGTAAAACTTAAGCGCCCGCCCGCCGGGGGTAGTCTCGGGGCTGCCGAACATAACTCCCACCTTTTCCCTCAGCTGGTTTATAAATACCACCACCGTGCGGGACTTGCTGGTAATTCCGGTCAGTTTCCGCAGTGCCTGGGACATAAGGCGGGCCTGCAGGCCCACGTGGGCGTCACCCATCTCGCCGTCTATTTCAGCCTTGGGCACCAGGGCGGCCACCGAGTCAATCACCACCACATCCACCGCCCCGCTCCGAACCAGGTGCTCACATATCTCCAGCGCCTGCTCGCCGGTATCCGGCTGTGAAACAAGGAGGTTGTCTATATCAACCCCGATGCTCCTGGCATAGGTGGGGTCCAGGGCGTGCTCGGCATCTATGAAAGCCGCTATACCGCCCAACTTCTGGGCCTCGGCTATTAAGTGAAGAGCCACCGTGGTTTTGCCGGAAGACTCCGGCCCGAATACCTCAACCACCCTGCCCCTGGGGATGCCTCCCAGTCCAAGGGCTACATCCAGCGAAATGGCACCGGTGGGTATGGTATCGATATTAAGCCTGGCGGGTGAGTCACCCAGCTTCATTACCGCGCCCTTTCCGAACTGCCGCTCAATCTGCGACAGGGCGGCGTCCAGAGCCTTGAACTTATCCATTGCAGCCATATTAAAGGCGTACCTCCTAACTATAATCCCAACAATAATCTAAGGCTATTTTACCGTATGGCTCACAGCCAGTCCACTCTTTTTCGAACACGTTTTTTACAGATTTATACATCATATACACCTTTTTGACACTGGCGGAGATGGGTGTTTTACTTTATTATAGAAAAAGTAACTATTTATTCAAGGAATAGGACATGAAAAAAAAGCAGGAAAAGAATACACCACAAAACCAGTTCACCACCGGAATAAGGGACGCCCTGCCGGTGGTTCTGGGGTACCTTCCCCTGGGGGTGGCCTTTGGCGTGCTGGCCCGCAGCTACGGAGTTTCCACCGGCCAGGTGGCCGCCCTTTCAATACTCATGTACTCAGGGTCAGGGCAGTTTATCGCCATTGGCCTCCTTAAGGCAGGCCTTGCCCCCCTGGAGATTATCACCTCCATCTTTCTGGTCAACCTGCGCTACCTGCTCTTAAGCGCTTCCATAGCACCTTTTTTCCGAAAGATACCCTCCTCGTACCTGGCCGCCGCCGCCCACGGCATAACCGACGAAACATACGCGGTGGCCCTGGGACGCTTCCGGAGCACAAAGGCAACCCTATCGTACACAGCCGGACTGTTCACCACAGCCTACCTCTCCTGGGTCTCGGGAACTGTGCTGGGGGCGGCGGTGGGCAACCTGGTGGGAGACACCGCCAGGTTCGGCCTGGACTTCGCCCTTACGGCCATGTTTATATCTCTTCTGGTGATGCAGCTAAACAGCAGGCCGGCCCTGATGGCGGCCGCTGTGTCGGGATTTCTTTCGGTGATGATAAGGGAATACCTTCATTCAGGCTGGAATGTTGTTGCGGCTACGGTAATGGCCGCAACCCTGGGGGTGATTTTTTCCAGGTGGAAAGCAAAATACTTATAGTGATACTGGGCGCCTCGCTGGTGAACTATATCCCGCGGATGCTTCCGGTGGTTTTCCTGAGCAAGATAAGAATACCCGAAGCCCTATCACAGTGGCTGGACTTCGTCCCCGCCACCGTACTGGCCGCCCTGGTGGCCCAGGAGGTTCTTATGCCCGGGGGAGGCCTTGACCTTTCCCTGGGCAATAAAAGCCTGCTGGCGGCAGTACCCACCATGGCCGCCGCCATACTGACCCGAAGCCTGGCCCTGACCCTGCTGGCCGGCATAGCCGCCGCAGCGGCGCTGCACTACTTTTTGGGGATTTGAATTATAGAGGAATTCAGAATACTGTTAGGATAAGTTAGGGGTCAGGCCCTTAACTTACCCAGCGGGTAAGCACCGCAAGGAAGTTTATCACGACCCCAGTAGGGCTGCTAGAAGCTCTGGCAGCTGAAACTCCTTTGCAGTGTTTGATCTCCCTGACGTTGGGCCGGCATTATATAGAATAGTAAGGGCTGTCCCAGAATATTTTCAAAAGACAACCCTTACTATTTTTTATTCGGGTCGGCCTTCAATTAGGAAAGATTACTGCTCAGCCTTCTCCTGGGGCTTGAGCTTGTTAATCAAATCGGGAATTACTTCAGCCAATTTGGCCAGACTTCCCTTCTGGCTCAGGGAGTATACCTGCACATCGCCCCCCCGCATTATGAGCAGCGCAGTGGGGGAAAGCTTCATGCCTGCTCCTCCGCCGGAGCCTTTGCCTCCCCCGCACTTCTCATCCTGTCCCTCGCCGCTGCCCATGCCGAAGCCTACGGAAGCGGTTAAGATGGGGATAATGGTAGTGTCGCCGTTGATAATCGGCTCGCCGACAATGGTCTTGGTCGATACAAGATTCTCCAGGCGGGATACAAGGGCATCAATGTCTTCTTTAAACATATTGGGCAACCTCCTTTTGTTTTCTTCTGATGAATTTGTTTTTTAACTGGCCCCACCATAGCTTCCGGACCGGTCCGGCCAGAAGGAGGCGAATGGTAAGACCAATGATGGCAATGGGAATGATCCGGCCAGATATTTCTATGTCAATATCCAGAACCGGCCCGCTAAAATCGGCCTCCAGGCCAGAGCTGAAGTGCTCTGAGCGCAGCGCGGCGGCCAACCCGGCCAGCAGTCCGGTCAGGGCCGGATCGTCGGCGCCATAGACACCGCTTAATCTTAACCGGAGCCGGCAGGACCCGAAGATTCTTTTTAAATATGCCAGAACAATGGCCAAAAACTGCCTGCTGAGCACCGTACTGACTGCAGAGAAACTGAATCCGTGTCTCTTCCCCCGCCGCCCTGTTTTCTTTACGGGCTTCTTTGCCCTGACTGCCGCCTTTTTCTTGCGGGAAACAGGCAGCGCTATTCCGGCCAGCCGTATCCCGAATGACTTTTTGCTCCCGTTAAGGCCTGCGGTGGCGGTCAGCAGCCCCCAGCCCCAGGCCAGCCTGGCCTCCAGCTGCTGCTCCTCCATGCCCAGGCAGCCCCCACCCTTAAAGGTTAACGGTAAGCTTAAAATCACCACCGGCAGCAAGGCCAGGATTAAAATCAAAAATACCCATGCACTCAACGCCGATCACGCCTTTTGCCGTTAATCACGCCTGCCACCGATGAAACACCGCGGATGACGGCAGGCAGCCCGCGCAATGTAGTCCTGGCCAAAACCCCCAGCTGCGAAGCGCCCGGAATTTGAGATATCCCGGCCAGAGCAGGCTGCCAGGCCAGCTTTTGGGCATCCCACAGACTTGCTCCGGCTCCTTCTTTTTGATGTATGGCTGCGCAGGCCCTGGCCACGGCCTGCTGGCGGATATAGGGAAGCTCCGGGGGGGCCTCGGTCTCCTCATCCTGTTCCAGTTCCAGCCAGAGCAGCCTCAGCCGCGACAGTTCCTGCCGGCAGGCAGGGCAGCAGCCAAGGTGGCGGCGAATTTCTTTTGTTTCCACCGGCGGCAGTTCGCCGTCCAGAAAAGCCTGCAGGGCTTCCACACTGCACTTCATGCTATCCCTCCCATCCGTAAACGCCTGCCAGCTGACGCCGCAATTGCTGCCGGGCGCGGAAGAGGTAAGTCTTCACGGTACCCAGCGGCAGGTCGGTGGCGGCCGCAATTTCTTCATAGCTGAGCCCTTCCTGGTGCCTCATCACCAGCACCAGCCGCTGCTGGGGCAGAAGCCGGCTCACCGCCTGCCGGATCACTTCGCGGGCATCCTGCCATTCCGCGACATCCGCCGGGTCCTCTGCGCTTCCTTCGAGGGTGTCTCCAAGCACCACGCCATCGGCCACAGGCTGCTCCAGTGACACTGTCTGCGGCGCTCGCCTCCGCAGGCAGTTCAGGCAGACATTTACTGTCACCTGCCGCAGCCAGGGCTTGAAAGGACGGCCAAGCTGAAAATTATCCAGCCCTGTCAGTATCTTTACCAGCGCTTCCTGGGTATAATCCAGGGCATCCTCCCGCAGGCCGCTGATCTTCAAACACAGCCGGTAGACGTAAGCTTCGTAGCGTGATAATAATAGACGGCAGGCCTCTTCATCACCTTCGCGGCAGCGGATGATCAGATTGTGGTCTGTATTGGAGTCCACCGTTGCCCCTCCTTTAAGGGTTCCAATAATATATACACCTTTTGAAGTTAAAAAGTTTCAGCCCTATAAAAAAAAGCAGGTACTGTGAATGCCGAACTTTTAACTTTAACATATCTTCTTACTCGTTTTGGGAAAAATATTCGTAAGGTTGCCTAATATCTCGTTAAAAAATTTTTGGAGAGAAAATGGTTAAAGCTGCCCTCATTGTAAAGCTCAATTGGTTCTACAGTTTGGAGCTGGAGCAGGTAGACTTATATACTGCCCAATCTCAGGCCACGGAAGATATTTATCTATCCAAAACCCTAGCCAGGATCGCTGTTATTGAGCAACAGCATGTGGACAACATTGCCGGGGAAATTAGAAGGATAGGCGGAGAACCTACTAAATTGGGTGATGTTATAGCACCTATACTGGGGAAAACATTCGGAATCCTTACCGGGGCATTAGGCCCTCAAATGTTGCTAAAAGCAGATATCACCTTAGAAGAAAAAGCCATGAAAGATTACAAGGATTTGATACTCCAGGCAGGTGATGATCCCCGTCTTTTTAAGATCCTTTGGGACAATCTTATTGATGAAGACCTGCATACAGCTTGGTTTGCCAATAAATTAAAGGAGCTCGCAAAAATTTAATTATTACCAGTTGTCAGGCAATAAAAAAGCGAGACCGGGAAAGTCTCCCTGACTCGCTGATGAACTTCTACCTGCCTCTGGCGGGCTCTACCGATATCTTCCTCCCCTTCACCAGTGCCTGGCGGTGCAGGTAGCCGATAACGCAGCTGGCCCACTCCTCGGGGACCTCCACGAAGGTGAATTTATCGTATATCCTTATATCTCCTATCAAATTCGCCGGTATTCCCGCCTCGTCGCATATTATGCGGATAAGCTCGGGGGGCCTTATATTTTCGGAGCGGCCCACACTCATAAAAAGCCGTACCATGCCCGGCTTGGCCCCGGTATTCTCATAGGAATTGTCATCGGGGCGGCTTACCGGCTGCTGCTCCTCCTCGGGGCCGTAGGCCATTTTCAGTGCCGCCGCTGCTATATCCACCGGGTCGTAATCGTCCAGCAGCGGGTTGACCATGTTCCTGTAGTAGCCCAGCTTGCCCTCCTCAATAATCATGCGCAGCCTTTCCTTCAGACCCTCCTTCTGCCTTTCGGCAATGTCGGCGGGCTCGGGCAGGCTTTCCCTGCGAATTCTGGTCCTGGTCATCCTCTCAATAAGCTTGAGCTGGGCATACTCCCTGGGAGTTATCAGGGTGACAGCGGTGCCCGACTTGCCGGCCCGGCCGGTCCGGCCTATGCGGTGGACGTAAAATTCAACGTCCTGGGGCAGATCATAGTTTATAACATGGGACACATTCTCTATATCCAGTCCCCGGGCCGCCACATCGGTGGCCACCAGCACATCCACCTGGTTGTTTTTAAAGCGTCTCATCACCTGGTTTCTCTGGTACTGGCTCAAATCCCCGTGTAGCCCGGCCACCGGGTAGGCCCTGGCCTCCAGCCTTTCCACCAGGTCATCCACGCCTCTCTTGGTGCGGCAGAACACAATGGCCTTGGTTATATCCAGAAAGTCCAGCAGCCTGGTCATGGTCTCCACCTTGGTCCTCTCCCGGGTCTCGTAATAGACCTGGTCGATCAGAGGCACCGTGATGCTCTCCTTGCTGACGGTGATGTACTCGGGGTTATTCAGGTAGCGGTTGGACAGGTCCATTATCTCCCGGGGCATGGTGGCGGAGAAAAGAAGAGTCTGCCTTTCCTCCGGGGTTGATCTCAGTATAGCCTCAATATCCTCTATGAAGCCCATGTCCAGCATTTCATCGGCCTCATCCAGCACCACCATCTTGACCCTGTCCAGGATAAGGGTTCTTCTCCTCAGGTGGTCCAGAAGCCTTCCGGGCGTACCGATAACCACATGCACACCCTGCTTCAGCACCCGGATCTGCCTGTCAATGGACTGCCCGCCGTATATGGGCAGAGTCCTCACCCTGCGGTGCCGGCCTATGCGGGATATCTCCTCGGCCACCTGTATGGCCAGCTCTCTGGTGGGGGTCACCACCAGAGCCTGAATACCTCCCTTGAGGTTTACCATCTCCACAATGGGTATTCCGAAGGCGGCGGTTTTACCGGTACCGGTCTGGGCCTGCCCGATAACATCCTTTCCCTCGTACAGCAGGGGCACCGCCCTTACCTGGATGGGCGTGGGCTCCTCAAAGCCCATGTCGGCCAGGGCCTGGGCAATCTTCCTGGTTACCTGCAATTCTCCAAAATTTACATATTCAATAGGCACTATCATTCTCCTTTATTCCCGGTTATTCAAAAGCTCCCTCAGGAGCATTGTAAGGGCTTCATGCACGGTGACCGTCCTTATTTCGGCTCTGCTGCCCGCCAGGCGAAGCTCCCTGACTTTGGTCCCCCGGTGACCTGCCAGGGCTATATACACCAGCCCTACCGGCTTGCCGGGGGTCCCGCCCCCCGGCCCGGCCACACCGGTAACAGCCAGGCCAATATCGGTTTTCAGCAGTTTCCTGGCGCCTGCGGCCATGGACCTGGCCACCTGGCCGCTTACCGCCCCAAACTGATTCAATTCACTGGCCGGAACTCCCAAGACACCCTCTTTTACCCGGTTGTCATAGGCCACCAGGCCACCTGTAAAATATGCCGAGCTGCCCGGGACATCGGTAATCCTGGCAGCAATCATTCCCCCGGTACAGGACTCGGCCAGCCCCAGGCTGAGTCCCCTCTCCTCCAGCAGGCGGCCCACCTCTTCTTCAACCCGCTGCGACCCTTGTGAGAAGTTCATTGTATAAAATCACCACACATAAAAATGCCCGACATTATTTATTCGCCAGCGATGGCAAAATACCCTTTTAAAATACAAAAAGGCTGTAAGAACAATCCCCGGGCGCAGCGGCAACAAGGAACAGCGCCCTATACCATAGAGATGGTCTTTACAGCCTTATATTATATTTTTTACCGCCACCGCTAATTTTATACACTTATGCCGCCGCTGATTCCAGAATTTTTCTGAGCTCCTGCCCGGATATTCTCTCCTGCTCCAGCAAAATCTCCACCACCGCAGCCAGCTCTCTTCTCTTCTCCAGAAGAAATTGCCTGACCCTTTCCTCCTGGGCCTGCAGTATCTTCTTCTGGACCCGGTAGCGAAAGCTCCTGGGCAGGGTCTCGGGATCCACCACGCCCAGCTCCGACATGCCTGAGTTTATTATCTTATCAGCGGTGCTGATGGCCTGCAGGTAGTCGTTGCCCGCCCCGGTGCTGCGGCCGCCCAGCTCCATCTCCTCGGCCACCGCCCCGGCCAGCATGACGGCTATCTGGCTCTCCAGGTAATCTCTGGTGTAAAGGCAGGTGTCGTCTTCGGGGGTCTGCCTCATGTAGCCCATGGCCTGGCCCCGGGGGGTGATGGTCAGGGTGGAGACCGATCCGGCCCTTATGTGCTCGCTTACAAAGGCGTGCCCGGTCTCGTGGATGGCCACCCTATTAAGGTCTGTCAGAGAAGGCCGGCGGTCCAGCCGCTCCCCCATCATAACCTTGTCCACCGCCTCGTGAAAGTGCCTGTAATGAACCTGTTCAAGGCTTTCACGCATGGCCAGGATGGCCGCCTCGTTGGCCAGGCTCTCCAGATGAGCCCCGGAAAAGCCGAAGGTCTCCCTGGCCAGGGCCTCCAGCTTGACATCACCGGCCAGGGGCTTGTTCCTGGTGTGAATCTTTATTATTTCCAGCCTGCCCTCCCTGTCCGGCAGCTCCACCTGGACCTGACGGTCAAAGCGCCCGGGCCTTAGAAGGGCCGGGTCCAGCATGTCCACCCGGTTGGTGGCCGCCACCACCAGCACCCGCACCGAATCATCAACCTTGAGCCCGTCCATCTGGACCAGCAGCTCATTGAGGGTCTGGTCGTATTCAAGGTGACCGGTTGTCTGGCCCCTCTTTCCCCCCAGTATCTCTATCTCGTCAATAAATATTATGGAATTGTTCTTGCCTATGCGCCTGGACATTTCCCTGGCGGACTGGAACAGCTTCCTTACCCGTTGGGCGCCGACGCCGGCATACATTTCTATAAATTCACTGCCGCTGGCGGCTAAAAAGGAGGCGTCGGTGTAGCCGGCCGCGGCCTTGGCCAGCAGGGTTTTTCCAGTACCGGGGGGCCCGGTCAGCAGTATCCCCTTGAGGGGCCTGATGCCCAGCTTCTGTATGTCGTTGTGATTCTTAATGAAGTTTAGCGCTTCCTGCAATTCTTTGATGGCAGCCGCCTGTCCCCCGATATCCGAAAAGGAGGTTTCAATTTTCACCGCCGGCACTGACCCGATATTATTTGCCACCAGACCCCTGGACCGGGCTATAAAGAAAAAGACAATGCCAGCCCCGGCAAGGAATAACAGCGGTAAAACATCATAGCCCGCCAAGGCGAAGAAAGTAAACGCCGCCAGGCCGAATCCTATCCCCACTTCCCTGATCAGGATGCCCGCCCCCCTCCGCTATCCGATGCTGAATCTTCCGCCCCGCCGGTACGGGGAATTATTTCGTAAAGGTATTTATCCCCATGGTCCATCTGGATGTACAGCCTCTCGCCGTCCAGAGATACCCTGGCCCTGGCTCCCTCGCCGGAGGCCCTCCGCTGGATGTAGCCGCCCATCTCCAGGTAATTGCCCCGGTCCAGCGCCTCGTAGGCGGCCAGCCTGGCGTCCCGGTACACATTATCCAGCACCTGGTCGCGGTTATCCTTTACGGTTATTTTTACTGTTTTCCCGCTAACCGCACTGTCAACCGACTGCTGAATGTTCCGGTACGTGTCCTGAAGGCTGTCCACCTGCTTCAGCGTCACCTCCACCTCCGGCTCCGGCCCCTCGCTGACAATGCTGTATGAGGCAATATCCTTGTTTTCGCTCAGTACCCTGGCCAGGGGGCGCTCATAGTTGAACCTTTTAAAGGCCCACTGCCCGCCCCAGAGACACCCAAGGCCCACCAGCAGGGCCAAGACCACTATATGAACCTTTATCCCGTTCCACTGCATACCGACCTTCCCCTCGAGTTGTAAATTGTGACCTACTCATGCTGAAAGCCTTATCCTTTCAGAATTCAGAATGAGCACACATTCCACAGTTGTTTTTGGAACCAGTAGTTTGTCCGCATCGCCTGCGGTATAAGAGCCTTTGCTAAAACCCGGAACAGGGAAAAGGAGACAAAAAAGCCAAGGCTTACTGCTTGACTAAAATAAAACACCGGGCCGGCAAGGGGCCCGACAACATGATATTATAGCACAGTCCGGGAAAATAATAAGCAGGTAATGGCTGTCAGCCCTACCTGCTTTTACTACTGCGATATGCTATCCGGTTGAGCAGATCCTGAAATAGCTTTGGATCCCGGTATTTCTGTGCATCTTCATAAAACTCAAGCAGATTTTGCCGGTAGTATTGCTTTGAGAAGTGCAGATATTTGTTCCGTAATTTTTTTGATAGTACCTTTACGGGAATAAAGAATTTTTTACTGCTGCACCGCCTGTTTAAGCTTTATTAGCCCGCCTGCCAGTAGCACAGTATGTATGTGCGGGTGATAGTGCAAATCCTGCGCCCACGTATGCAGCAGTGAAAATAAGCCTACCTGTGCTGCGCACCCAGATATTTTTTATCCCGGGAAAGCTCTGCAATGGTTTCGGCAACAGCCTTGTACATCACTATTAGATTCTAATAGTCGTTACCGCTTTAGTCTCCTGGTTAATTCATCATATATGTTTTCTCTGGTTCCCACCAGAGCAATCACTATTAATCTGCCTTCCTCATCTATGTAGTAGATAACCCGATATTCCACACCCCTAAATTTATTATGTTGAGAACGGAGTTCCTTAAATAAACCAGATAGCTTCTCATTTTTGTGTGGGTCTTCCGCAATTTCATAAATTCTGTTATACAAAAAATCCCTTAAAGCAGGTTCCATCTTTTTGAGGTCTTTAACTGCACCTTTGGATAGCCGGATTTCATACTTTTTCTTCATCTTCTATGCTCCTTATGGCATCCTCCAAGGGAACAGTTTCCTCTTGCAGCCGTTCCTCTAAAAACCTGTCAAAAGCTTTATTTAAGGCATCCTTTCTCTCAAGAAGCTTGGTTTTAAGCTCATTCCCTTCATAGCCCAAATCCATTAAATCCTTAAGAAGTAAATCCTCCATTTCGTCAACAATAGTAATTTGCTTAACTTTCAAATCTTCGCCGTCCAGGTAAAATTTTAGTTTTATACCTTCTTTCCAATTGAGCTTATCCCGAATTTCTTTAGGAACTGTTACCTGACCTTTTGATGTTAAAGTTGTGTATTCCATTGAAAATCCCTCCCGCGGTAATACCGTAATACTGTAAGAATATCTTATCACAAAAGGATTAATATTAGAATCCCAATACTTTTTACACATAAATAATGGGGAGCTAAGACCCCCAACCTTCGACACTTTAATTGATTAACTTTGTCATTGACTGCAACATCTTTACCCTGCCTTCCGGCGAACTCCTGCCGTCCAGGGTGTGCCACGTTTTTTATGTTTTTGGGGGGCAAAGGGGGGTCAGGCCTGAATACTTGACATAATATACGACAAGTAAACTGTTAAAATTTTAGGCCTGACCCCCTTGGGGACCCTGACATAACGGCTGGCGAGCTTTTTTTGTTCCATAAACTAATAAGCGATTGGCTATTGCCCATACGCGAATATAATAATTACATAAGCAGACAGTGAGTTTCGGGTATAATGGGATTGAGGTGGTAAACATGGCGAACCAAAGGGAATTACTTAAATCCCTGGTCGATAAGTTGACGGACGAACAGGTACAGGCTCTTTTCGTAATAGTTGAATCAATGGCATGGGAGACGGTTGAAGCTACCCCCGAGGAAATTGGAATTATAAAAGAAAGCCAGGAAGATATAAAAGCCGGGCGGGTGGTGAAGGCAGAAGATGTTTGGCGGGATTTGGGAATATGAGATTGGGTTTACCCATAAAGCGTTGAAGCAAATTAAAGACCTTGACAGAAATACCCAGACTAAAATAAAAGCAGCAGTTGAAAAATTAAGAAGGGTTCCCCCACAAGCCGACATTAAAAAATTAAAAGGCGTTGATGGTACGGTTTACAGGTTGCGAGAAGGAGCGGGTGCTGTTTGAATATGAACACATTAAAAGAATGGTTATTATAACAGGTATTTACCACCGAAAAGAAGCATATCAGTAAAAACACTGGAAGAAACAACCGGGACGAAAAATCCCGGTTGTTTTTATTTTCTATGTCTCACACACGAGGCGATCCCTTACCTGTCTTTTTGAGTTCGGAAGTATTCAACGCTGCTGAACTGATTGGGTCCAAAGGGGGGGGACAGGCCTGAATACTTGACATAATATACGACAAGTAAAATGTTAAGATTTCAGGCCTGACCCCCTTGGGGACCCTCTGTTAGAAGTTAACGGCTCAATGGTTTCCTTGATGGCAGTTGAGCAGAGGATGAGCAAGAATTTTCGCCAATTGTGCCGGCACGAATTCAAAAAACGATAAATCGCGTCCTTTTCTGGCCTTTGGTGGGCAGGCTCCAATTGCAGAGTGTGGTAAAGATTTTTGCCGGTAAAGACAAGCAGGAAAACGAACTTGAAGAGGTGGAAACAACTAATCCCTTTTTGCTTCCGAAAGTTGGCGTTGTGTAATATTTTCCCAATCCCGTGCTTGGATAAAAAATCATCAACCCGGGAGTTAAACTGTTTTTCAACTTCATATTGTTCTGGTAAAATAGATTTCATAAGACATCCCTTTCCTTTTGGTGGAGTGGTTTCTAGGAGAGTGTTGCAAAACTCCATTGATACACCTATAACTATGCAAAAGTTAAGCAAAAACAAGGAAATATGGCAGGAAAACCCCAGCATTATGGCGAACTATAGAGATATACGAAGATATGGGGT